>JBIPME010000069.1:0-7734 GCA_044369275.1 Rhodoferax sp. | reverse complement strand
ACGCCCTTGCGTGCGCGGTGCTGGCTGGCTAGTGGCTGTGCCCCGCGCTGGCGGTGCCCAAGACTTCGATGACTTCAAGCAGGGCTGCGGGGGCTTTCAGGTCGCGGGTCGAGGTGCCTTTGGCAGGCACTTCAACCCAGTCGTTGCGGCCCGTTGCGCAAGTTTGCTCGACCTTGAACCACAGTGGGCCGGGTTTTTTGGGGGTGTTTCCACGCAGCACAAATTCATCGTAAAAGGCGTTGGGCAATGCATTGTCGGGGCCATTGGCCGTCCACTGCACCGCGACAATGCCTTGGGTGATGGTTTTGCCGTGCGCCTCGTAGGGCTGGGCCAAGGTGGTGGAGGGGGCGGTGAGTGTCCAGCCGGGTTTGGGCATGGGCTGGGCGCCGGTGAAGCCTTCTGGCACGCGCACGCGCAGGCCCGTGGTGGGCGAACCATTGCAGCCGTGGCCTACGCGCAGGGTCGCCCGGTAGCTGCTGCCCGTTGCCGCCACGGGCTCTTCAAGCACGACGTGTGCGAAGGCGCTGCGCATGCCCATGCCGGTGGTGGCCCAGGCCATGGCGCATAAGAGCAGCGCGGCACGCCATGGAAGTTGCTGAGATTGCTGAGATTGCTGAGATTGTTTAAAAACCATTTTTTTAACTCCAAAAATACCCGCACAAAAATACCCGCATAAGCCCTTGGCACAGGCTGCGCGCTAACTTGCATGCACGCGCAGCCTGCGCTGCGCAGCATGGAAGCTCTTTCACGTTAAGGGGGCAACACACCGGCAACTGCCCAAGGCGAAGTCACCAGCGGCATGCCGCACCAACGCAGCACCAACGCAGCCCCCAAAAGGGCCACGGCGATTGCGGGCTCCCTACGAAACTGTCGAAAAAAGTTATACCGATTTTGGAAAGAAGACTTGCGCGCTCGCATGGGCTGCATACCCAGCCCACCACACCCCCACCCTATAGCGCAGGCTGTGCAAAAGCCAGCCTAGGACAGGGCGAAAAATGCGATCAGCGGCTGTGCGTGCGCCAAGTCAAACGGAGGCTGGCGGTCCGCGTGCCCCGAGTTGGGAGGTTTGCAGGCGTGGCAGCGCTGCGGTGCGGCCCCAAGGCTGTGGAGCCGCAAAGGCTTGCAGCGGCGCAACTGCGGGGGTTGCCCAGGCGGGCGGCATGTTCAGTGCCAAGCACAAAACGCAGTCTAGAAGGTGGGGCTGCGCTGGCTGAAGCGGGGCGTCACTGGCGGGGTCGGCGCTTGCCGTGCGCTGCACGGGTCCAGACACCGTGCACACCCAGTCGGGGCGGGTGTGCGCAACCCAAGGGGCCAGCGCGGCCACGGTCAACGCCATCACGAAGCTGAGCAACATTCCCAATGGAATGCTGCGGCTCTGGCGCAGAACGTGGAGTATTTTCATTCGCGCATTATGCCCACACTGGTATCCTTGTAGGCATGAAAAGCTTATTCCATTTTGCATTTAACGTCACCGACTTAAGGTTGGCGCGCGACTTTTACGGCACGGTGCTGGGCTGCACCGAGGGCCGAAGCACCGACACCTGGGTGGACTTTGCGTTTTACGGCCACCAACTTTCGTTGCATTTGGGCACGCCCTTGCGCACCGAACGCACCGGCCACGTGGGCGAGCACTTGGTGCCTATGCCGCATTTCGGGGTGTTGCTGGAGTTGCCCGATTGGCAGGCGCTGGCTGCGCGTTTGGAGGCGGCCCAGGTGGCGTTTGTGATTCCGCCGCAACTGCGTTTTGCGGGCCAAGCCGGGGAGCAGTGGACGCTGTTTTTGTTAGACCCCTTTGGCAATCCGATTGAAGTCAAGGGCTTTGCGTCTTTGGACACGGTGTACCAAGCGGTATGAATTACACGTTTTGGTCCGCCACCATTTTGTTGCTGCTGATTACCGACCCGATTGGCAACATTCCGATTTTTGCCAACGCGCTCAAGCATGTCCCGGCCGCACGCCGCCCCAGAGTGATTTTGCGTGAGATATCGATCGCCTTTGTGTTGCTGTTGACGTTTATGTTTGTGGGGCAGCGCTTTTTGCAGGTGATGAATTTGAGCGAGTTGGCCCTGCAAATTGGCGGCGGCGTGATTTTGTTCTTAATCGCTTTGCGCATGGTCTTTCCGCCGCCCGAAGGTGTCGAGCTGGAGCAGATGACCGAGCCCTTGATCGTGCCGCTGGCAGTGCCCGCAGTGGCCGGGCCTAGCGCGCTGGCCACGGTGTTGCTGCTGGTGTCGCAACAACCCGAGAAGCGCTGGGAGTGGATTGGGGCTTTGGTGGTGACGATGACGGTGAGCGCCGTGGTCTTGGTCTCTGCCGAGCGGATTCAGCGCGTGATAGGCCACCGCCCGGTGCAGGCGATGGAGCGTTTGATGGGCTTGGTGCTGGTGTCCGTGGCCATTGAAATGTTGCTGCGGGGGATTAAAACTTTTGCCCTGCAACTCAGCGCGCATTAAGCCCCACCCACTTCCGGCACGGGCTGCCACGACAGACATTGCGGTGACTCGCGCACTTGCGCAGCGCCCTGCCCTGCCCCCAATCTCCACACCGCCCCCAGCAAACCCCAAGCCCGGCCTTGACCACCACGCGCTGTAACGCAACGGTGAGGCAGCGCTGACGCAACGGTGACGTGCCATGCCATGCCGTGCTGTCACGCACACGACAAAAACCCCCGCTAAAGTTGGTCAAAAACCCTCGGAAATGAATTTTTAACCACATTACTCGGGTTTACCCTAGATATTTTCATTGACACAGAAGAATACATTACGCAATCACTGTATGCATTGAAGAGGAAAATTAATGAAATCTGCGTTCTTGCTTGTTGCCTCTGTGCTGATCCCCGTGCTTGCGCAAGCGCAAACAGCACCCCCCGCGTTTGCGGATGCCCAGTCCAGCGACCCCGTCACCATGGGCTGGATGGTGGGTTCGCCACCGCCTGCGAACCGGGTGATTCGCTTTGCGGATGGGAGTTATTTCAAGTTTCCCCAAACGCGCTGGACGTTTTCCAATTACCGCCAACTGGTGCCCACCCGCGATGTGGGGCGGGGCAGCATGGCTGCAACGCCACTGAAAACCGCGTTGCGCCCGGCGCTGGATGCGCTGCGTTTTAAAAAGCTCGGCAGCGAAGAGACTGCGACCTGGGCGGAGATGCTGGAGAAAACCTATGCCGATGGCATTGTGGTGCTGCACCGGGGGCAGGTGGTGTATGAAAAGTACGCAGGCGCTCTGTCGCCCGCAGGCCAGCATGCGGTGGCCTCGCTGACCAAATCTTTGGTCGGCGTGCTGGGTGCCACCTTGGTTGCCGAGGGTCGCTTAGACGCGCAAGCCCCGGTGCGCCAATACCTGCCCGAACTCACAAACAGCGGCTTTGGCGACGCCACGATTCGCCAACTGCTCGACATGACCACAGGGCTTGCGTACTCTGAAAATTACGCCGACCCGAACGCCCAGGTCTGGAGCCATGTGCGCGCGGGCGGGGTGCTGCCCAAACCGGCCAATTACACCGGCCCGCAAACCTTTTACGAGTTTCTGGAAACGGTGCAAAAAGAGGGCGAGCACGGCAAAGCGTTCGCCTACAAAACCGTGAATGCCGACGTCTTGGGCTGGGTGATTGCGCGGGTCACGGGCAAGTCGATTGGCAACGCCTTGTCTGAGCGCATTTGGCGCAAGCTGGGCGCAGAGCACGACGCCTATTTCACCGTAGATTCGATTGGCACCGAGTTTGCGGGCGGCGGGCTCAATACCAACTTGCGTGACATGGCACGCTTTGGCGAGATGATGCGCAACCAAGGGCGTGTGGGCACCGAGCAGGTGGTGCCGCAATCGGTGGTGAGCGACATTGCCCAAGGCGCGGACCCCGCCCAATTTGCCCAAGGCGGCTACCCCTTGTTGCAAGGGTGGTCGTACCGCAATATGTGGTGGGTTTCGCACAACAGCCACGGCGCTTACATGGCGCGTGGCATCTACGGCCAGTCGCTCTACATCGACCCCAAAGCAGAGATGGTGATCGCCCGCTTCGGCTCCCACCCGGTTGCGCCCAACTCCGCCAACGATGCGTTCACACTGCCCGCCTTTGCAGCCATGGCCCAGGCGCTGATGCAACAACCCTGACCTTGTTGGTGCCGGGGTTGGCATTGGAGCACCCAGTAGCCCGCAAAAGCCATGGGCACAGCCCCATGGCGGCCAAAACCAACCCAAGGCCGACCCAAGGCCAACCGAGACCATTGTGGTCATAGCACTGCCAACACCCCAACGCATTCGCCGCCCAAGCGCTGCCGCGAAACGGCATTGTTTGCACCGCCTGCCAACAGGGTGTCAGCAACTTTTGTGCAACGTTTAAACCACAGCCCCAAAGCACCTGCCCGATACCGCAAAAAGCATTTATGATTTTGAAAAATGATTTTTCTACCATTTTTTTCAATAAATGCCAAAATAAATGTATTTCAATCACTGCTTTCGCGTACCGCTTCACCCCCGCGCCTGTGCCGCACTTTTGGTGGGCAGCGCCCTCTTAGGCACCTTCACCCACGCCCGCGCCCAAGCGGAGGTGCCCCAAGCCACGCAAGCGGTTGAGGCCATTTGGCATTGCTCCAAAACCCCCGTTGCCAGCAGCGCAAGCGCCGAACCGAGCTTCTCAATGGACGCCACGGCCTCTGCCAACGGCACGGTGTCCGTGTCTTTGGAAGACCTGTTCCAAGTCTATTCGGGCTACCCGGTTCGCATCTCCGGCAAGCCCCTGTTTGCCTGCTTTATGCCAGGCCAAGAGGCCTTGTCAAGCAACGCCCTGGCCTCGATGGGGCTGAACTCGGCGGCGATGCAAATCCTCTCGCGCAGGAGCGCCATCGTGCAACGTAATTTGAAAATCGTGACCGACGAAGCAGAAATGCTGCGTTGCATAGCCCAACACATGCCCTCGTTTGGTTATCTCTCCCAAGCGGTTGTGAACGACAAGGTGGCACCATGCTTTTAAAACCCACCCTTGGGCGCACACCATGGCAAGCCGCATTGCGTCCCGTTGCACGAACCACTGCACGACCCGCTGCACGAACCGTTAAACGAGCCGCTGTTCGCCCCACCACCCTTCTCGCAGGGCTGTGCTGCATCGCCAGTGCCAGCACGGCGTGGGCGCAAATTGCACCCAGCCCTGACCCGTCCAGCACCCCAGAGACCGCCACCAGCCACATCCTGCAAGTCGGGCTCGATGCTTGGCAAATCAACACCTCCGCGCAAAGCGACAGCAAAGAAAACATGAACTCGCTTTCGCGCCTGCAACTCGCCAACAGCTACCCCGTGTGGGACTACCAAACCTATGCGCCGTGGATTCGTTTTGAGGGAGGGCTGCGGGTCGGTCGCGACACCTTGCTAACGGCCAAATACCGCGCCGACCAGTCCACCGGAAGCCGCTTAGACGAACTCAGTGTGGACTGGGCCTATTACGCATACGGACTCAAAGCGGGCGTACTCGACCCCAAAATCAGTTGGTGCCGAACCTACGACGTAGACTCGCCTTGGGCACGCGAGAACAACCCTTTTTGCGCCATACAGCCGCTGAACTTTGCCAAAAGCTCTGCCCCTGGCGCGCAGGCTTACGCCAACTTCATTGCAGGGAACTACAGCGTGCAAGCCCTTGCGGGGATCTACCAACCTTTGTGGCTAGGTTACGCACCGAATGAATCCCCCACCTTGACGTTATCGGCAGGCCGCCAAGTAGTGCGCCATGGCAAAGCCGGTTTGGCCTTGAGTGCCACCAATTTGCGCAACGGCACCGAGTTGCGCATCGGTATGCTGCGCGACAGCTACGCCACCGATGGAGGGGTGCGCCCGTTTACGCAAGAGGTGCAGTCCAAAGTGCTGTTCTTGGGCGCAAGCTGGTACGCCAGCGCCAAACTGGCCGTGCGTGGCACCTTTTTTCAGTACGACGGCCATGCAGACCACCGCTACAACGACGCCAATTACATCGATGCCACCACGGACCGCAGCTACCAAGCCAGCAGTCTGGAACTCAACTACCAGGCCAACGCCCAAAATGTGTATGCCGCATCGTATTCGGTGTATGACTTCAATACCGACATCCAAGCCTACCAATGGGTTCAGGGGGCCGCCGTGCTCCAGTCCAACACCCTGGGAAGCCCGCGGTTTAGAACCACCAACACCGCTGTGAGCTGGCGGCGTGAGTGGGGCGCGGGGCTGTTCAGCGTTTTGCAGCTGTCCGCAGCCCACACCGCACAAAGCGATGCAGCGACACAAAAAAATCTTTCGTCCAATGGCACCTCCTTGGGGCTGCGCTGGGGCTACCGGTTTTAGGCAGCATACCGAATGGCCACATGCTGGACTAATCGCCTTCGCCTATCGTGGAGCTTGCGGCATTTGGGGTTTGGGGTTTGGGGTTTGGGGTTTGGGAGGCACTTTGTCGGGGCCTGCCAACGGCGTTTAAAACACTTCAGGACTGGCGCACATCCGCCACCACATCGCTGCCAAAGTCAGGCCGCTCTAGGTAGGCCAGCACGCTGTGCGCGGCCTGCGTGGTGCTGCGCAATTGGCCGTTGCTTTGCAGCGCAACAAAGGCCGCACGGTCGGGAAATGCCTGCGCGCTGGCGCTGCGCAGCTGAATTTGCATGTCGGTGTCGATCACGCCCGGGGCTAAGGCACACACTTTGGCCCCGTTGGGCACCAGCGCCTCGTCCAACGCCAAGCAGCGGCTAAAGTGGTCCAGCCCGGCTTTAACGGCGCAATACGGTGCCTGCGAGGCCATGGGTCTGCGCCCCAAGCCCGAAGAAATATTGAGCACTTTGCGCGGCACGCTCCAAGCCTGCGTCGCCCTTAAAAAAGCCGCCGTCAGCAGCATGGGGGCCTCCAAGCCCACGCGCAAGGTGTGGGCCAAATCGGCGGCGGAGACGGCGCGCAGGGGCACGATTTCAGGAATGACGCCCGCGTTGTTAATCAGCCGCGCCCCCGCTACGTCTTGCGCCACCAAGCCGCCCAGCCACACGTGCAAACGCGCAGCCACCGCGTCCGCCTGGGCCAAATCGGCCTGCCATTGCAGCAGCTGCGCACCGCTTTGCAGGGCGCAGGCATCGAGCGTGGCCGTGTGGTTTCTGGCTATCGCCAGCACCACGGCATCGGGGTTCAGTAGCAATTGCTGCGCCATGGCAAGCCCCATGCCACGGGAGGCGCCAGTCAGGATGGTGAGTAGTTTTGGCATAGCAGGTGAACCCTAAAAATGAACCCTAAAAAACAACGGCGATGAAAGGTATGCGATGTTGCTTCAACAATTTTTAGCACGGCTTTAACCGTGTTGAAATCGTGCGCAACAAGATACTGAGAAACAAAAAGCACCCAATCCAAGTTTACGCAGTCTGCGCCTACGGACTCTGTGTCACAGCGCACGGAGATTAAACGGTCTTGACGCCCATACTAAGAGCTTAATTTCATAGGAGCTAAGGATGGGCAAGAAATCAGACAAAAAAATGCTTGTATCACTGCGTGACCAAGCCTGCCAACACAGCGAGCTGGGGGCGGTTACGCCGGGTTACACCGCGGACCGAATGGAGGTGCTGAATCGGCTCAACCAAGCTTTGGCTACGGAACTGGTGTGCACGCTGCGCTACCGAAGGCACTACTTTATGGCCCGAGGCATCCATGCCAAAAGCATTTCCGAAGAGTTTCTAGCCCACTCCCAAGAGGAGTTGGCGCATGCCGACCGTTTGGCCGCGCGCATTGTGCAGCTCGGCGGTGAGC
>JBIPME010000067.1:0-7738 GCA_044369275.1 Rhodoferax sp. | reverse complement strand
TTATTTTGGACCGAATTCGCAGCGACCAAGACCGCCAACACGTCCCCTTGCTCGCCAGGGTGGGCTTGTTCCATGAAAACCTCATCGAAGCGGCTGCGTTGATGGAGGCCAATCTAGAAGAACCCCTTTCGTTGGACGAAATCGCCAAACTCGTGGGCGTTTCGCGCCGCCAAATCGAGCGCTTGTTCAAACGCTATGTGGGTGAAGTGCCTACCAAATACTACCTGGACATGCGGTTGCGCCGTGCGCGCAGCCTGTTGCTGCAAACCTCGCTGTCGGTCATGGAGGTTGCGGTGGCCTGTGGCTTTCAATCGCCCCCGCATTTCTCCAAATGCTACCGCGATTTTTATGGCCACACGCCCAGCGCAGAGCGCCAAAACAGCCGCCGTGCCGTGCTCGGTGGCACCAACCCTGAGATGGCTGCCTGAGTCGGTTTGGCTTTCGCCTGCGGGCGAAAAAATGGCCCTGTTAAGGGCCATTCAAGGGTCATTCGGAGTCATTGATGCACATAGGGCACATGGGCGCAGCGTACGGAATGCACCTGCACCCGCATCCACCACGCACGCATGCGCATGGCATGCATGCGTGGTGGGTCGTCTTATTTGAAAATAACGGTTTTGGAATCGTTCAAAAACACCCGGTGCTCAATGTGCAAACGCACCGCGGTGGCCAGCGCTGCGCACTCAGAGTCGCGCCCTGCGGCAGCCAAGTGCTCGGGGGTGTAGCTATGGTCTACGCGTTGCACCACCTGCTCGATGATCGGGCCTTCGTCCAAATCGGCGGTCACATAATGCGCGGTAGCCCCCGTCAGCTTCACGCCACGGGCATGCGCTTGGTGGTAAGGCTTTGCACCTTTGAAGCCGGGCAAGAAAGAGTGGTGGATATTGATCGCCTGGCCGCGCAAACGGCGGCACAAACTGTCAGACAGCACTTGCATATAACGCGCTAAAACCACCAATTCGCTTTGCGTCTGCGCCACGATGTCCATCAGCTTGTCTTCCTGCTCCGCCTTGTTGGCTGGGGTCACAGGCAGCAAGACATACGGCAAACCATGCGACTCCACCAGTTTTTGCATGTCAGGGTGGTTGGACACCACCGTCGTAATGTCCATATTCAACTCACCACGGCGGTGGCGGTACAACAGGTCTACCAAGCAATGGTCAAACTTAGACACCATGATCAAAACGCGTGGCTTGCGCTGGGCATCAAAAATCGACCACTCCATCGCCTCTGCATTGGCCACTTCGGCAAACTCGTCGCGCAAATTCTCCAGCGAAGGGGTTTGGTTGGCATCGCCGTAAAACGAGACACGGGTAAAAAAGCGACCCGTTAACACATCGTCGAACTGCTGCATGTCGGTGATATAGCACTTGCGCGAGGCTAAAAAACTAGAAATTGCGGCCACCGTGCCGAGTCGGCTGTCGCAACTGGCTTTCAGAATGTAGTGCGGCTTGCCTTCGAGAGTTACGTTCATGGGATCATTCCAGTGGGATAAATATGAAAATATGAAAAAAATGCATGGTGGAGCTTTCTCCACAGATGCCCAGTTTATAAATGGAATAGCATAGGAATTATCTTGTTGCGACGGTCGGTTTGGTTCGTGCGACCATGTGAGGGGTTATCCTCGGGCTTGTGTCGTTAAGCGACAACCGTCTGTCGCTATTCTGTCAGTATGGGCTGACATGGCCTCGTACCATTTTCGACATGGCTTTGCATGCACTTAAAAATGGCGTGTAAAGTCCCCTTATTTTTGCAGGAGTATGCTGTGGCTGAAGAATTTGATGATGACCTGGACCTTAATACGCTCAACGACGAAGAATTAACCGAGCAAGTCCATGACGATTTGTACAACGGTTTGCGCGAAGAGGTCATTGAAGCAACCAACATTTTGCTCCAGCGTGGCTGGTCTGCTGACCGTGTTTTGAACGATGCGCTGGTAGAAGGTATGCGCATTGTGGGCGTTGATTTCCGCGATGGCATTTTGTTTGTGCCCGAGGTATTGCTCGCTGCAAACGCCATGAAAGGCGGCATGGAAATCTTGCGTCCCTTGCTGGCAGAAACCGGCGTGGAACCCATCGGCAAGATGGTGATTGGAACCGTCAAAGGCGACATTCACGACATCGGCAAAAACTTGGTTGCCATGATGATGGAAGGCGCTGGCTTCGAGGTGATCGACCTGGGTATTAACAACCCCGTGGAAAAATACATCGCTGCGTTGGAAGAGCACAAACCCGACATTTTGGGCCTGTCTGCCTTGTTAACGACGACTATGCCCTACATGAAAGTGGTCATCGACACGCTCAAAGAAAAAGGCCTGCGTGACGACTACATTGTGCTCGTCGGCGGTGCGCCTTTGAACGAAGAGTTTGGCAAAGCCGTTGGCGCTGATGCCTACTGCCGTGATGCAGGTATTGCCGTAGAAACCGCCAAGACCCTGATCGCCAAACGCCGTGCTGGGGCTGCTGCCTAAAACACGGTACCAGGTGCGTTACTGCAAGCCGTTGGACACCCGCACACGCTTATGCAGAACGCACCTAGCTTCTTGGTCATTGCCTGCGGCGCACTAGCCCGAGAAATCGTTGCGCTGCGTGCGCTCAACCAGTGGTCCCACATGGCGGTGCAGTGCCTACCTGCTGATTTGCACAACCGACCCGAAAAAATAACCGATGCGGTTCGCGCCAAAATCCATGCCAATCGGGGCCAATTCCAATCCATTTTCGTGGCCTATGCCGACTGTGGCACTGGTGGCGCGCTCGATGCCATGCTCCAAGTAGAAGGTATAGAGCGCCTGCCTGGCGCCCATTGCTACGAATTCTTTGCAGGTGCTGCGACCTTTGCGCACATCTCCGAAGCCGAGCTTGGCACCTTCTACCTCACCGATTTTTTGTTGACCCACTTTGAGCGGCTCATCATCCATGGTTTGGGGTTGGACCGCAATCCGCAGTTGCTGCCCCTGTATTTTGGCAATTACACCAAACTCACCTACTTAGCCCAAGTGCCTTCTGAACAGCGTCTGGCCGCAGGCCAAGCTGCCGCAAAGCGCTTGGGACTTCGCTTTGATTACCTTGACACCGCTTATGGGGAGCTGGCAAGCAGCCTTGCAGACGCCAGCCAAAAAGCTTACAACCTTCCTACTACCAGTGTAATTTCATGGCAAAACTGATTGTGATTTCGTGGCGCGATATTCCCGCGCAAGTGGTTGTTAAAAAAGGACGCGAGACGGGCAAAGTACAGCTCTCTCACCGCTTCCAAGAAGCGGTGGACCGCGCCGCCATGCGCGCTGGCAAAGCCAGCTCGGGGGACTACTTGGCCGATTGGAAACGCAGCGAGCCGCGTGCTTGCGGCGACGACATCCAAGCCGAGGCCAATGCAGAGGCACAACGCATTGAAGCGCAGTACTCGGATGAAGACCTGTTGCGCCTCATTCGGGCCCATGGCAACGAAAAGCCCGACAGTTTGGACGCTGCCCAAGCACCCGCCGAAGGAGAAGCCTGATGTACGCCGTACGTCGTTGGGCTGTGCGCCACGCCCGTGGCATGGAAATTTTCTACAACGCGTTTGAGCGTGCGTTCGTGGGGCTGCACCCCGTTTGGAACTTTATTGGTTACCAGCGTTTGGAAAAACCCGTGGCCGCAGTCGAAAAAGTCGTTAAAGGCTTTTTGTTCGACTGCCAAATGTGCGGCCAATGCGCCCTGAGTTCCACCGGCATGTCCTGCTCCATGAACTGCCCGAAAAACATTCGCAACGGCCCCTGTGGCGGTGTGCGCGCCAATGGCAATTGCGAAGTCAAGCCCGAGATGCGCTGCGTTTGGGTCGAAGGCTTTGCGGGCAGCGAACGCATGCAAGCGGGCAAAAAAGCCATTCGCATCGTCCAACTGCCGGTGGACCGCCGACTCGAAGGCCGCTCTTCCTGGCTCAAAGTTGCCAGAGAAAAAAACACCCCAACCCCTGCAACGCCAGCGGCCAAAAAACCATGAAATTTGACGACGAACCCGTACCCGGCTACCCCTTGCCGATCTTGCCCGGCCACACATCGCCTGGACGTTTAGAGCGCGTGTTGCGCGCTGGCGCTTTTGCGGTTACCACCGAGCTGGACCCACCAGACTCGGCGGACCCCGAAGACGTGTACCGACGCGCCCGCATTTTTGATGGCTACGTAGACGCCATCAACGCCACCGACGGCAGCGGTGCCAATTGCCACATGTCCAGCGTGGCGGTGTGTGCATTGCTCACCCGCATTGGCTATGCGCCGGTCATGCAAATCTCATGCCGCGATAAAAACCGCATCGCCATCCAGGGCGACATTTTGGGCGGTGCCGCCATGGGCGTTTGCAACATGCTGTGCCTGAGCGGCGACAGCGTTCAGTCAGGCGACCACCCGCAGGCCAAACCGGTGTTTGACTTGGATTGCATGTCCTTGCTCAACATTGGGCGTACCATGCGCGACGGGCACCAATTCCAAAGCGGCCGCAAAGTGACCTATGCACCCCGCGTATTCTTTGGTGCGGCGGCCAACCCGTTTGTCCCCCCCTTTGACTGGCGTGCGGACCGCATTGCGAAAAAAGTCGAAGCAGGTGCCCAATTCATCCAAACCCAATACTGCTACGACATTCCCAGGCTCAAAACCTTTATGCAACAGATCGAAGACATAGGCCTGCTTGGTAAAGTGTTCTTGCTGATCGGGGTGGGGCCGTTGCGCAGCGCCAAAGCCGCGGACTGGATGCGCACCAACGTGCCCGGCATCCACATACCCGACGCGGTCATCAAGCGCATGGCGGGCGCTGAAAAGCCTGCCCTAGAAGGGCGTCAAATTTGTATCGACCTGATTCAAGAAATCCGCGAAATCAAGGGCATTTCTGGCGTACATATCATGGCGTTTCGCCAAGAGGAAACCGTGGCCGAAATCGTTGAAAAATCCGGTGTCTTGGGCGGGCGCGTACCATGGTACCCCGGCAGAGACACCCAATACCATGAGCATCACCAACAACTATTAACCAAGGAAATCCAGTGACTGATACCGTAATTAGCTCCGCTACCAAAGAAGTCGTAATCGGCTTCGACCGCCCCTTCGTCATCATCGGCGAACGCATCAACCCTACGGGCCGCAAAATCATGGCCGCCGAAATGATGGCAGGCGACTACAGCCGCGTCATCGCCGACGCCCTGGCCCAAGTCGAAGCCGGGGCGCACATGCTCGACGTGAACGCAGGCATCCCCTTGGCTGACGAGCCCGGCATGCTGGCCAAAGCCATTCAGCTGGTGCAAGGCGTGACCGACGTCCCCCTGTCCATCGACTCCTCCATCGTCGCCGCACTCGAAGCGGGCTTGGCGGTGTACAAAGGCAAAGCCTTGGTCAACTCCGTCACCGGCGAAGAAGACCGCCTAGAAACCGTGCTGCCGCTGGTTAAAAAATACGGCGCTGCCGTAGTCGCCATCTCCAACGACGAAACCGGCATCTCCCAAGACCCCGATGTGCGCTTTGCGGTGGCCAAGAAAATTGTAGAACGCGCTGCCGACTACGGCATTCCTGCCTGCGACATTGTGGTGGACCCCTTGGTCATGCCCATTGGCGCTATTAACCACGCGGGTGTACAAGTCATGCGCTTGGTGCACCGCCTGAAAACGGAACTCAAAGTCAACACCACCTGCGGTGCCTCCAACGTCAGCTTTGGCTTGCCTGAGCGCAACGGTATCAATGCCGGTTTCCTGACCATGGCCATGGCCAGCGGCATGACCAGCGCCATTACCAACCCCCTGCACGCCGAAGTCGTCAAAGCCATCATGTCCGCCGACGTCATGATGGGCCACGACCCCGATTGCATGCGTTGGATTCGCAAATTCCGCGAAGCGCCTGCCATGGGTGCCGACGGCGAAATGGGCCGTGGTCGCCGCGAGGGCGGTAGCCGCAGACGCCGCGAGTAAATTCGGATAACGTTGGCGCGCAAACTGTTGGGCGAATACGAACCCCGCTGCTTGTTTTTTTGATGTGGCGCAAGCAGCACAGGGGCGTATTGCGGTCGTAGACGGTTTGCGACTGCACACAGCATTGCGCCGACTTCTTGGCAAAGCATTTGCATTGCCATTGAAAGCGGAGAAATGCAGTTGAAAGCACTTATAAGCATTTACAGGTACTTATAAACATTTATAAATATTTGCAAGCCGACTGCAGCACCCCTTGCATGGAAAAAACGGAATGATGGGCCAGTTTCGCTGAAAAGAATACAGCCGCTGAAGTTCACCCCAGTTAGTTTCCACCCTAACCCCCATTTGGAGCCCTTACCTTGACTGCTAAAGACCCTCTCGTTGTTTTCACCCCCTCCGGTCGGCGTGGCCGCTTTCCCATTGGTACGCCGGTGCTGCAAGCGGCGCGCTCGCTGGGGGTGGATATTGATTCTGTCTGCGGTGGGCGCGGTATTTGTGGGCGCTGCCAAGTGCTGGTTTCCGAAGGGGAGTTTTCAAAACATGGCTTAACCTCTTCGTTGGAGAGCTTGTCGCCATTTACCCCCGTAGAGCAAGACTACTGCGCCAGCCAACCGCTGGCCGAGGGGCGGCGCTTATCGTGTGCCGCCAAAGTGTTGGCCGACGTGGTGATTGACGTGCCCCCCGACAGCCAAGTGCACAAACAGGTGGTGCGCAAAGAGGCCGAGGCGCACGATGTGCACCTGGACCCGCTGATTCGCCTGCACTATGTGGAAGTGCAGCAGCCCGATATGCACGACCCCAGTGGTGATTTGCGCCGCTTGGAAGACGCGCTGGAGTTTGAATGGCGCTTGACCGAGCTGAGTTGTGATGTGATCGTATTGCAGCAGTTGCAAAAAGCGCTGCGTTTGGGCGAGTGGAAAGTCACCGTCGCCGTGCATGCGGGCAAGCAAATTGTGGCCGTGTGGCCCGGCTTCAAAGAGCATGTGTACGGCTTGGCGGTGGACATTGGCTCGACCACGATTGCGGCCCATCTGTGCGATTTGGCATCGGGCCAAGTGGTGGCATCGGCGGGCTTGATGAACCCGCAAATTCGCTTTGGCGAAGATTTGATGAGCCGCGTCTCCTACGTGATGATGAACCCCGGCGGCGAGAAAGAGATGACCGCCGCTGTGCGCGAGGCGCTCAACACGCTGGCGTTGGATGTGGCCGCGCAGGCGGGCATTACCCCGCAGGACATACTGGAGGCCACTTTCGTGGGCAACCCCATCATGCACCACTTGCTCTTGGGCATTGACCCGACCGAGCTCGGTGGTGCGCCCTTTGCCTTGGCCACCGATCGCGCCATCACTTTGTGGGCGGTGGAAATTGATTTCGCCATTCACCGCAACGCCCGCATTTACGTGCTGCCCTGCATTGCGGGCCATGTGGGGGCCGATACGGCAGGCGTGTTGCTGGCAGAGCGGCCTGATTTATCGGACCAGATGACCTTGCTGGTGGACGTGGGCACCAATGCAGAGATTGTGCTGGGCAATAACCAGCGCTTGTTGGCGTGCTCCAGTCCCACCGGCCCGGCTTTTGAAGGTGCGCAAATTAGCTGCGGCCAGCGTGCAGCCCCCGGCGCCATTGAGCGCGTGCGGGTCGATGCGCAAACGCTGGAGCCACGTTTTAAAGTCATAGGCTGCGACTTGTGGTCAGACGACCCAGGCTTTGCCGCAGCGGTGGCGGGCTCGGGCGTGACGGGCGTGTGCGGCTCGGGCATCATCGAAGTGCTGGCCGAAATGTACTTGGCCGGCATTATTCGCCACGATGGCACGAT
>JBIPME010000066.1:0-7743 GCA_044369275.1 Rhodoferax sp. | reverse complement strand
TTCGTGGTGGGGGGGCGGGGGGGAGAAACGGGGGGAAAGGGGTGGAAAAAAGGGGTTAATTGGGTTCGTTAAGGGGCAGGAACCAGGTTGATGCCAGCGCCCTGCAACTCAATGGTCATATCGAGTTTGTTGCTGGGCAGCATGGCGCGGTACCAAGCGGCGACGGGCGCTTCTTTGAGCGGATGGATGACGCGCCAGGTAGAGCCTGCGAGGTCGCGGTAGCCTGCCAAGATGCCCAAGGCGGTGGTTTGGGGATTGCTTTTGCGCTCAATCGTGCGGCTCTCACCCGGGCGCAAGATGTATTCGTCCTTGGCCAGCAGGTCGGCACCCAAGATGCTTTTGTCGTTGGCATTGAGGCCAAAGAAGTCGGCCTCGCCAAAGGAGGCGGGGTCTTTGAGTTCGTACACGCGTACTTTGATGGGCGCGGCTTTGCCACCTTCGTCAGGGTTGACGCTGCTGGTGGCTTGAATTTTGAGGATGAGTCGGGTGGCCTCTTTGGCGTCTTGGGCCAAGGCGTTGCCCTGTATACAGAGCAATACCTGCATGAAAATAAGCATGCTGATTTTGACGAGACCAGTAGGTATTTGATGCATGGTTTTTCGGTGGTTGCTAAGTGAGGTGGTTGAAAATGGGCAGGCACATGGGCCTGCCGCTGCGGATACAGCCCAAGGGGTTACCCCGCTTGGGTCGGTGCTGCGCGTGGCGCAGCAGGCTTATGCTTCCTTGTTGAGTTTCATGTCGTAGCCAGCGGTGACTGCGCCGCCCGAGCCACCTTGCTGGTTTTGCATGGTGTACTCTTGCTTGACTTTGGCAAAGGACATGCTCACTTTTTCCTTGACGCGCTCTTCGGTACTCGATCCTTCGGGCTGCACGTTGGTGATAACGACATCGGTCATGGTGATCTTGAGGTATTCCAAGGGGCTGCCACCGGCTTTGCGCACCACCAGTTTGGACTCAGGAATGTGCTTGCCGGTGAGGCAAAACTTCATGAGGTTGGGGCTGGAGCGGTCTACATAGTGGGTGAATGTGAGGTCTTTGACCGTGGCTTTGCCAGACCCGCCGCCCGAGCCCATGTGCATGTTGGACTCTTGCAGGATTTGCCATTCCCATTTGAGGACTTCAATTTCGTTTTTGTGGTCAGCGTCCATGCTTTCGCCGTCGATGCCGTTGATTTTCAGGAATATGTCTTGTGCCATGCTGGTCTCCTAAGGTTAAAGAAAATTAATAAAGTTCAAGGTGAGTGGGGTGAGAATTCAAAGTTGCGGTTGTTTGTTTTTTTAAATTGGATAGTTTTGTGTATTAACTTTTTTACGCGAATGGTATTGGCCAATTTTCACGTGCGATTTGGCGTAAAAACTATTCGCAAATATTTTGTATGTGAACCATTGGGTCACGAGGCTTTTTTGTAAAAGTCACAGAACATTTGGAAATACTTTTGTCTAACTCTTTAGAAAGTGTGTAAGTTCCATCTCCATAAACGCAACTCATCCATTTTCCGTTGGGGTATGCCCCTGAAAAAA
Organism: Rhodoferax sp.; assembly: GCA_044369275.1. GTDB lineage: Bacteria > Pseudomonadota > Gammaproteobacteria > Burkholderiales > Burkholderiaceae_C > Allorhodoferax. Next base: position 6,223 of record JBIPME010000066.1, on the reverse strand, counting down.
CTTGCGTTTCAACGTGTTTATCTCCAATCGTTTTTGAGCTGGTTGGAGTCAGTTGTTGGCGCATCTCCGGAGGTCCACCCATGAAACCGATGCCATTGAGTCGAATGGGGTAAAACACATAGGTTTGCCAGTTCTGGTAGTCTTTTTTTAAATCAATTAATTCCCTTGGAAATACCTGCGGACAATCGTAGGTTTTCGACTCTGCCAAACAATTATTGGTTACCAGCAATATGCTAAAGACCATGGAGAGGCCCGTTATATAGTTAAGTTTTGACTTGGTATACATAATTAATTCATTAATGCAGTCTTAGATACCGAGCCCCCCAAAAGCAAATGCTTTTTGGGGGAGTTCAAAGCGCAACTAATCTAATTAAGCTTCCTTGTTGAGCTTCATGTCGTAGCCAGCAGTTACCGCACCGCCCGAGCCACCTTGTTGGTTTTGCACGGTGTACTCTTGCTTGACTTTGGCAAAGGACATGCTGATCTTTTCTTTGACGCGCTCTTCGGTGCTCGATCCTTCGGGCTGCACGTTGGTGATGACGACGTCGGTCATGGTGATCTTGAGGTATTCCAAGGGGCTGCCACCGGCTTTGCGCACGACCAGTTTGGACTCAGGAATGTGTTTGCCAGTCAGGCAAAACTTCATGAGGTTGGGGCTGGAGCGGTCTACATAGTGGGTGAAGCTGAGGTCTTTGACCGTGGCTTTGCCAGATCCGCCGCCTGAGCCCATGTGCATGTTGGACTCTTGCAGGATTTGCCATTGCCAGTTGAGGACTTCAATTTCGTTTTTGTGGTCAGCGTCCATGCTTTCGCCGTCGATGCCGTTGATTTTCAGAAAAATGTCTTGTGCCATAGTGGCCTCCTAGTGTTAAAAGTTAAACTTTAAAAGTTGGAATAAAAAGCCCGTGGCTACGGGCTTGGTACAAGCGAAGGCAGCGTGCGGTTTAAGCGGCTGCTTTCACGGATGGCAGCTTGGCGACCAAGCGCAAGCTGACGGTCAAGCCTTCCAGTTGGAAGTGCGGACGTAGGAAGAATTTGGCGCTGTAGAAGCCGGGGTTGCCCTCGATTTCTTCCACCACAACTTCGGCGGCTGCCAGTGGGCGGCGTGCTTTGGTTTCTTGGCTGGAGTTGGAGGGGTCGGCGTCGACGTAGTGCATGATCCATTCGTTGAGCCAGCGCTGCATGTCTTCACGTTCTTTGAAGGCACCGACTTTGTCGCGCACGATGGATTTGAGGTAGTGCGCAAAACGGGTGCTGGCAAAGAGGTAGGGCAGACGCGCAGAGAGGTTGGCGTTGGCGGTGGCATCAGGGTCCATGTATTCCTGGGGCTTTTGCATGGACTGGGCACCAATGAAGGTGGCGTGGTCGGTGCCTTTGCGGTGGATCAGGGGGATGAAGCCTGCCTTGGCCAGTTCGGCTTCGCGGCGGTCGGAGATGGCGATTTCGGTGGGGCATTTCATGTCGAAGCCGCCGTCATCGGTGGGGAAGGTGTGGCAAGGTAGGTTTTCCACCGTACCGCCGGACTCAACGCCACGGATCATGGTGCACCAGCCGTAGAGTTTGAAGCTGCGGTTGATGTTGACGGCCATGGCGTAAGCCGCGTTGTTCCAGACGTAGTTTTTGTGGTCCGCGCCTTGGGTGTCTTCTTCGAAGTTGAATTCGTCAACAGGGTTGGTTTTGGCACCGTAGGGCAGGCGGCCCAGGAAGCGGGGCATGGCCAGGCCGATGTAGCGTGCGTCTTCGGTTTCGCGCAGGGAGTTCCAAGCGGCGTGTTCGAGGTTGCCGGTGATTTTGGCCAGGTCGCGTGGGTTGGCCAGCTCTTGCCAGGAGTCCATTTGCAGGTTCGATGGTGCGGCACCCGCGATGAAGGGGGCGTGCGATGCGGCTGCAATTTTGGCCATGGCGCCCAGGAGTTCTACGTCCGGTGGGGTGTGGTCAAAGTAGTAGTCCGCAACCAAGCAGCCGTAGGGCTCGCCACCGAGTTGGCCGTATTCTTCTTCGTACAGGCGTTTGAACAGGGGGCTTTGGTCCCAAGCGACGCCTTTGTAGCGGCGCATGGTGCGGCGCAGGTCGACTTTGCTGATGTCCATGAAGCGGATTTTGAGCATTTCGTCCGTCTCGGTGTTGGAGACGAGGTGGTCCAGGCCGCGCCATGCAGATTCCAAGCGTTGGAATTCTTCGTGGTGCAAGATCAGGTTGATCTGGGCGCTGAGTTTGGTGTCAATCTCGGCAATGATGGCTTCGATGCTGGCGTAAGCGTCGTCGCTGAGGGTGACGGTGTTGACCAGGGCTTGGACGGCTAGCGTTTTGACGGCCGCTTCGACGGCGTCGCGTTGTTCTTCGCCTTTGGGTTTGAATTCGCGGTCCAGGAGGCTGGTGAAGGCGCTGGGGTCAGCGAACTGGGTGCTTTTGGCTTGCGTTGCTGTGGCTGTTGCCATGTTGGTTTACTCTTTCAATAGGTTGATAAGGGTCTTATTGCGCGGGGCAATTTAGACGGCGGCTTCTTTTTCAGCTGGCTTGGGTTGCGCTGCCAAGCTTTGCATGAGGGTGGGGTCACCCAGCAGTTTGCGCACCAGGTCTTCTGCACCGGATTTGCCATCCATGTAGGTTTGCAGGTTGGAGAGTTGGGTGCGTGCGTCTAGCAGTTGCTTGAGCGCGTCTACTTTGGTGGCAACGGCGGCGGGCGAGAAGTCGTCCATGCTTTCGAAGGTGATGTCGACCATGACGTGGCCTTCACCGGTGAGGGTGTTGGGTACGCTAAAAGCGACGCGCGGGGCGATGGCTTTCATGCGTTCGTCAAAGTTGTCGATGTCAATTTCCAAGAACTTGCGCTCTGTGACGTCGGGCAGTTCGAGTACGGGTTTGCCGGACAGGTCGGCCAGAACACCCATGACGAAGGGGAGTTCGATTTTTTTCTCGCTGCCGTAGATTTCTACGTCGTATTCAATTTGTACGCGCGGTGCACGGTTGCGTGCAATAAATTTTTGACTGCTGTTGCTGGCACTCATAAATGCTCCATAGTGGGTTGAAAAAAGGGTTAAGGGTTTAGCAGATAAATCCGCCGGGGACGGCGGGTAACAAGACGTGCGTCGATGGGGACGGTGGTCGTTGGAACAAGGGGCAATTACGGCGAGGTGGGGGAGGTCCTTTCTGTGGCCGGTTGGAATGTGGTTCGGAACGTTAGCTCGGCGTTTTGCATGGCCGGGGGGCTTGCGTTGGCTGCGTCGCCGCTGTTGCGGTCGATGTGGATTGCGCTGAGCGTGGTTTGGTCTTGCATGGCCTGGAGCCAGAGGTCGGCCAAGGTGGGCAAGATGTGTTGCTCAATGAACTGGGAAATGCGCCGTGCGCCGATGTCTTGGGTGCCGCAGCGCTGCACGATATGGGCCACCGCCTGCGGTGTGTAGTGCAGGCCGATGGCGTGCTGTTGCTGCATGCGCGCCACCACTTTGTTGAGCTGGAGTTCGACGATGGTTTGGAGCACATCGGTTTGCAGCGGCAGGTAGGGAATGGTGCTCAAGCGGCCCAAAAACGCGGCCGGAAATACCTTGCGCAATTCGGGCTGCAGGGCTTCAACCAAGGCTTCGGTGCTGGGTAGCAGGGCGGGGTCTTCGCACAGCTGGCTTAAGAGGTCGGAGCCGGTGTTGCTGGTGAGCAAGATGAGGGTGTTTTTGAAGTCGATGACGCGGCCTTCGCCGTCTTCCATCCAGCCTTTGTCAAACACTTGGTAGAACACTTCGTGCACGTCGGGGTGGGCTTTTTCGATTTCGTCGAGCAAGATCACGCTGTAGGGGCGTCTGCGCACGGCCTCGGTCAGTACGCCGCCTTCGCCGTAGCCTACATAGCCCGGTGGAGAGCCTTTGAGGCTGGAGACGGTGTGCGACTCTTGGTACTCACTCATGTTGATGGTGATCAGGTTGTGTTCGCCACCGTAGATGGTTTGGGCCAGTGCCAGCGCAGTTTCGGTTTTGCCCACGCCCGAGGGGCCCACGAGCAAGAAGGTGCCCAGGGGTTTTTCGGGCGCGCTGAGTTTGGCTTTGGCTGTTTTAATGCGCTGGGCAATTTGGCCAATGGCGTCACTTTGGCCGCGCACGCGCTCTTCGAGTTGGGCTTGCAGTGTGACGACGGCTTGGACTTCGTCACGCAGCATGCGTCCCACGGGGATGCCCGTCCAGTCGGCCACGATGTTGGCCACCACCGAGGCATCGACTTGCAGGTGCATGCGCCGCGCTGGGTCGGTTTGCAGTGCGTGCAAGCGCTGCTCTAAGGCGATGAGCGCTTCGGGGTCGGGGCGTGCGCTGGGGGCGGTGGTGCTGTCCGTGTTGTCAGTGTTGGCTGCATGGTCGGGCGCATCGACCGGGCCGAGCAGCTGCTCGCGGAGCGCCAGAATTTGGCTGCTCAGGGCTTTTTCAGCTTCCCACTGGGCCGTTTGGCTTGCTAATTCTTGTTCCAATGCGGTGATTTGGCTGGTGATTTTGGCCTGTTGGGGGCTGTTGTTTTTGCCAATGGTCTGTTCGCGCTGGAGCATGCCAGCTTGGAGTTGCAGGTTGCTGAGCTGTTGCTGCGTTTGCTCCATGGCCGCAGGCGGGGCGTGCAGGGACATGGCAACCCGCGCGCAGGCGGTGTCGAGTAGGCTGATGGCTTTGTCGGGGAGTTGCCGTGCGGGGATGTAGCGGTGCGAGAGTTCTACGGCGGCGCTAATGGCTTCGTCCAAGATGATGACCTGGTGGTGCTTGGCAAAGGTCGGCACCAGGCCGCGCACCATGGCCATGGCACTGGCTTCTTGCGGCTCTAGGATTTGCAGTACCTGAAAGCGCCGGGTTAAGGCGGGGTCTTTTTCGATGTGTTTTTTGTATTCGGACCAGGTCGTGGCACCGATGGTGCGCAGCGTTCCACGGGCAAGGGCGGGTTTGAGCAGGTTGGCTGCATCGCCCGTGCCCGCCTGTCCGCCTGCACCGACGAGGGTGTGCACTTCGTCAATGAACAAAATGACCGGCTCGGGGCTTTCGCTGGCTTCTTTGAGTACGGCTTTGAGGCGTGATTCAAACTCCCCGCGCATGCTGGCACCTGCCAAGAGCGCGCCCACGTCCAGGCTTAAAAGGCGTACCTTGTGCAGGCTGGGCGGCACGGTTTGCTGCGCAATGGCGACCGCCAAGCCTTCGACCACGGCGGTTTTTCCCACACCGGCTTCGCCCGTTAAGAGCGGGTTGTTTTGGCGTCTGCGCAGCAAAATGTCCACCATGGTGCGGATTTCATGTTCGCGCCCAATGACGGGGTCGATTTTTCCGGCCTTGGCTTGCGCCGTCAGGTCCATGCTGTATTTAGCCAGTGCATTCTTGTCGCTGTGTTCCGAAGGCAAGGCACCGCTGCTTTCACCGGGCGCGCTGCTGGTGAGGTCGCTGGCGTCGTGGGCGGGGTCGGCCGCTTCATTGGAGCCTTGGACGATGAGCGGAAATTCGTCTACCACCTGGGTGGCCGGAATTTTTTGCAGGCTGGGCGAAATGCCCAAAGCCAAACGGCGCAGCTCGGGCGTTTGTAGTAATGCGGCAAGCAGCCAAGCGCCCCGAATTTTGGGCTCACCCATGACCAAACTGGCCATGACCCAAGCGCGTTCTACCGCCAATTCAATGTGGTGGCTGAAGTCGTTTAAGCCCGCTGCACCGTTGGGAAGCTGGTTTAACGCCACCAGCGTGTCCTTTTCGATTTGTGCACTTTCAATGCCGTAATGCGCGTAAATGCGCTGCATATCATTGCCTGAAACCTGGTGAATTTGGTGCAACCAGTGCACCAGCTCCACGTAAGGGTTTCCTCGTAATCTAGCGAAGCTAGTAGCTGATTCAATCGCACGAAACATGCTTAGATTGAGTTTGCCAAATAATGATTTTCTTGGAATATTCAATTGAAATCCTATACTTTTTTTCTGGGTATGGTCTTTTTTTTTGAAAATTGTACCCACTTAGAGCATTATTTTTTCACTGCTGCGATAAAAATTTTTAACTAACCACGTGGTTATTTATGACTTTTTTTAAAATTCAATTGGTGGCGTATTTTTAACTTTAATGTTTTAATTTGCTAAAAAAACAATGAAAAATTCAATATTTTTAGAGTGGCAAAATTGCCAAAATCAATAGCGCCTAAAAAATAGGCAAATTACAGGTGAAAAAAATGTTCACCAGCGGAGCGCTCATGCGCAATGCTTGTGTTTTGCTGCTTTTTTTAGCAAATT
>JBIPME010000065.1:0-7749 GCA_044369275.1 Rhodoferax sp. | reverse complement strand
GCTGCTGACCAGCAGCACATTGCCTTGGTAGTGCAGGCGAATGTGTGCCAGCGCGTCGCGCACGCCTTGTGCAAAGTCGGTGTAGCAGGGCATGCCTTGGGGGCTGATGGCCCCGGTTACCCATTGCTGCAAGCCCGCGCGCAGGAGCCGAAAGTATTGGCGGTAGGCCTCTGGGGTGTGGGGTTTGTCGATGGGCTGGGGGTGGATGGCTTGGATGAGTGCTTCGCTGTTGTATTCGTTGAGGCCCGGCCAGGCCAGTGTGGGCAGGCTCAGGCCCGCGCCTTGTGCGATGCCTTGCCATGTTTGGCTGTGGCGTTGCAGTGTGCCTGTGATGGCGGCTTCAAATTGCAGGCCTTTTTCAGCCCAGTATTGGCCAAGGCGCAGGCTTTGGCGTTGCCCCAGCGGGCTTAGTTGGTCGTAGTTGTCGGCACCGAGTGAGGCTTGTCCGTGGCGGACTAAATAAAGTGTTCCCATGCGCAGATTAGAGCGAACATGCCGATTTTTGTTTGTAATGCGGGCGACATGGACGCTGGATTGGCGTGTGCACCAGTGCGCACGAACGTTAAAGCGTTAAAGCGTTAAAGCGCTAGTGCGTTAACGCATTAACGCGTTAAGAAGGGGAAGAGTTTGATGAGGCCATCGGACATGACCTCTACCGCCAAGGCGGCCAAGATCAGGCCCATGAGCCGGGTCATGACGCTGATGCCGGTTTTGCCCAGCACGCGGGCAATGGGCATGGCCAAGGAGAAGCATACCAACGTTGCCAGCGCGATGATGACGCCATAGCCGATCAGGGTGCCGAGTTGCCAGTAGTTTTTGGCTTTGTCGGCGTAAATGACCACGGTGGAGATGGCCGCAGGGCCGGTGAGCAGGGGGATGGTGAGGGGCACGACGGCGATGCTGGCACCGCGGGCGGCTTTTTCTGCGCCGTCTTCGTATTCGTGGGAGGAGGATTTGGCCTCGGCGGGCTGGGCGTTGAGCATGTTCAGGGCGCTGGTGAGCAGCAGCATGCCGCCGCCGACTTGAAAACTCGCCAGTGAGATGCCGAAAAAGGCCAAAATTTCCAAGCCCAAGATGGCGCTGATGGCAATGACCACAAAGGTGCTAAAAGAGGACACCAAGACCGTATGGCGGCGTTGTCCGTGGGAAAAGCCTTGGGTGTAGTGGATAAAAAAGGGCACCATGGCAAGGGGGTTCACAATGGCCAACAGGGTGACGAGGGGTTTGAGGTCCATAGCGCTTCCAGTGCATAGAGAAATGTATGGCGATGGTAGCGCAGCGGGCTGTTGGCGTGGGGCGGTGCCGATCTTTGGAACGGCCCTGCGGTAAAGTATCGATAATTTTGCAACCCTTGGAATGGGGTGTTGCGTGCTTTTATTGATTGTTTTTTGAGAGGATTTTTGAATGGCCACCAGTTTGCTTGCATTGATTGATGATATTGCTTCGGTATTGGACGACGTGGCTGTGCTGACCAAGGTTGCAGCAAAAAAGACTGCGGGCGTTTTGGGCGATGATTTGGCTTTGAATGCGGAGCAAGTCAGTGGGGTGCGGGCGCAGCGCGAGTTGCCTGTGGTGTGGGCGGTGTTCAAGGGCTCTTTGCGCAATAAGCTGATTTTGGTGCCCCTGGCCTTGGCCATTAGCCTGGTGGCCCCGTGGGCGGTGACGCCGTTGCTGATGGTGGGCGGCGGCTATTTGTGCTTTGAGGGGGTGGAGAAGCTAGCCCACGCCTGGCTGCACCGCCAGGGTGGAGCAGCGCATGCCCAGGAGGATGCGGCTGCGCAAGCATTGCACCAAGCGCTTTTGGACCCGAGTGTGGATTTTGTGGCGCTGGAAGCGGACAAAATTCGCGGGGCCATTCGGACGGATTTTGTGCTGTCGGCAGAAATTATTGCCATCACTTTGGGCACGGTGCAAAACAGTTCGTTGTGGACGCAGTTTAGCGTGTTGTCAGGCATTTCCATCCTCATGACGGTAGGGGTTTACGGCTTGGTGGCGGGCATTGTGCGCATGGACGATGTGGGGCTGTACCTGAGCCGTTTACCGAAGGACCGCAGGTTTGCCGGGCTGTTGCATTCCTTGGGGCGCGGCTTGCTGTTGTTTGCGCCTGTGTTGATGAAAATGCTGTCCGTGCTGGGCACGGTGGCTATGTTTTTGGTGGGCGGGGGCATTGTGGTGCATGGGTTACCCGCCTTGGAGCATGTTTTGGTAGCGGCTTGGCCTGTGCTGGACAACCAAGTCGCCAAGGTGGTACTGGATTTGTTGGTGGGTCTGGTCACTGGGGCGGTGTTGATGTTGGGGGTGCACTTTGTGCATTTGCTGCGCCGTAAAGTGGTGCCCGCGTAAGCCTACGCTCTGCGTTCAACTTGCGTTAGTTTTTATGCGCGCCAAGTGGATGGCATGAACCGGGTATTTGCGATGGAAAATAAGGAAAAATAATGCCGAAAGTTGTAGTTTTATTGGACGGTGTGCCGATTAAAGAGTTGCGTATTAGCAAAGACAAAACCACCCTAGGTCGTCGGCCCTACAACGACATCGTGCTCGACAACATGGCGGTTAGCGGAGAGCATGCGGTCTTGCTGCGCACGGGGCAGCAGCTGGTGGTAGAAGACCTGCACAGTACCAACGGCACTTACTTTAATGGCCGTGCCATTGCCGCCCCCCAGGCGCTCAAGTACGGCGACAGCATCGACCTGGGTAAATACAAAATTCAGTACCTAGAGGACCAAGGCGATTCGGTCCCCACTTTGGAGCCTACAGCCCCGGTTGGCCCTGTGGCCTCGGTTGCGCTGCCTGCGGCTATGGTGCGCGTCCTCTCTGGGGCTGCAACGGGCCGTGAAGTGGCCTTGACCAAGCCCGTGACCAAGGTGGGCAAGCCCGGCGTGGCGATTGCGGCCATTACGCAGACGGCACAGGGCTACGATGTGCACCAAGTGGACGGTGCAAGCCCCGTGCACCTCAATGGCAAGCCCTTGGGCAACCAGTCTGTGGCGCTAGAGACTGGCGATTTGCTGGAGTTGGCCGGTACGCAAATGCGGTTTTTGGTTACCACCAAGGCCTAGGTATTTTGCAAATTAGGGAGTTTTTTTTAGGCGTTTATAGCCGTGCACGCTGGCTGCGCTGGCGGCGCATTTTGCTTTTTCGCGCCACCGTGGCGCTGGCGTTGCTGCCCTTGCTGTTCGTGGTGTTGCATGCCGTTGGGGTGATGCCAATGGGTTGGCTCCAGCGCATGGACGACAGTCTGTACGACTGGCGTTTGCGCACCAACACCGAGCCGGTGCAAGACGACAGCATCGTGATTGTGGGCATCGACGAAAAAAGCCTGGCAGAGGTCGGCCGTTGGCCTTGGCCGCGCGACCGCATGGGCCAATTGGTTAACCAATTGTTTGAGCAGCAGCACATCGCCATGCTGGGTTTCAACATGGTTTTTGCAGACCCCCAAGCCAGCTTTGGGTCGCAGGCATTCGACACGCAAGTGCCAGATAAAAGTAGAAACATAGGGCGCTATGGGCGATTTGAAGAAAGCATGCGCGAGCATGCCTTGGCCTCCAATGCGGATGCTGTTTTGGCGCAGGCCTTGCGCAGCCGGCCCGTGGCCTTGGGTTACTTCTTTTCGAGCAACAATGCTGCGCCGCAAACTGGGGTACTGCCGCCTCCCGTTTTTTCCAAACGAGAACTGCAAGGCCATAGTGCGGGCACGCTGTCTTGGAACAGCGCTGTGGGCAACCTGCAGGGTTTAAGCCAAGCGGCGGCGACCGCTGGATTTTTAAATTACACCTTGGACTCTGATAACGTGGTGCGCGCGCTGCCCATGTTGGCCCAACACCAAGACCGCTACTACGAAGCCCTGTCTTTGGCCATGTTCCGCTTGGCTGTGGGCGCGACCACCGTGACGCCGGGTTTTGCGGACGCAGGCCCAGGGGCAACACAATTCAACGTGGGTATTGACCAGCTGCAGTTACGCCGTGATTTGTCATGGCGCTCTCTGCCACTGGGGAGCTATGCCCAGTTGCACATACCGTTTAAGGTGGCGACTTTCGATTATGTTTCTGCAACCGATTTGCTCAATGAACGCATTCCCGCAGACACCCTGAAAAACAAAATTGTCTTGGTAGGCACCACGGCCTTGGGTTTGCAAGACTTGCGCGCAACCCCCTCTTCACAGGCCACCTCGGCGGTTGAAATCCAAGCCCAAGCCCTGTCTGCTTTGCTCAAGGGGCATGCCTTGCGCAAGCCCGATTACGCACAGGGCTATGAGGCCGTGGTGCTGCTTATCGTGGCCTTGTTTTTGTACCTCAGCTTGCCCCGCACCACCAACGTGCGGGCGTTGGCCATCGTCGTGCTCTTGGGCGGCTTGGTGTTGGGCCTGAATTGGGGGCTCTACCGCATCAATGGCTTGGTTTTGCCCCAAGCTTCCGCTTTGGCATTTTTGGCCATGGCCTTGCTTTTTCACATAGGTTTTAACTTTGCGCTTGAGCACCAATCCAAACGCGCCCTTATCCGACGCTTTGGCACCTATGTGCCGCCAGAGTTGGTCAAAGAGATGGTTAAAAACCCCAAAGGCTATGCTTTGAAGGCTAAAAACGAAGAGCTGAGCGTCATGTTTTGTGACCTGCGGGACTTCTCCAAGCTCTCCGAACAAATGGAGCCCATCCAACTGCAAGCCTTGCTCAATGATGTTTTTACCCGCCTGACGGTCAACCTACGTGCCAACCGGGCCACGATTGACAAATACATAGGCGACTGCGTCATGGCTTTTTGGGGTGCCCCCGTCCAAGAACAGCGCCACGCCCATTGGTCCGTTCAATGCGCCTTGGACATGGTAGAGAGCTTGGCGCGCATGAAAAGCGAATACCTGGCCCTGGGATTTCCCAGCATTGAAGCCGGTATTGGCATTAACACCGGGCGCATGTGCGTGGGCGATATGGGCTCCAACATCCGGCGTAGCTACACCGTCATTGGTGCAGAAGTCAACCTCGCCGCCCGTTTAGAGAGCCTGACCAAGGTCTACGGCGTGCCCATTTTGGCCAGCGACGCCACCCGCCAGCAAGCCCCCGCCTTTTTGTGGCAGGCCATAGACCGCATTCGCCTGCAAGACAGCGCCCAAGTGCTGGAGCTGTTCCAGCCGCTGTGCCTACTGCGGCATGCATCTGCGCAACGCCTAGAAGAGCAAGCCCACTGGACCCGGTTTTTGCAGGCCTACCGCGCCCAAGCATGGCCTAAGGCCCTGCAACTGCTGCACCATCTGCAAAGCTTGTCGCCCAACCATGGGCTCTACCTGCTGTATGCACAGCGCATCGACGTTTTACGCCACCAGCCGTTCGACCCCACATGGGACAGCGCCACACAGATGGAGCACCTCTGAAGGCGCACTTCTGAACCTTGCGGGGGGGTGACAAAAAATGTTGCACTTCCTAACATTTTTGTCACAAACCAGTAGCGTGTGACATTCCACGCATCCGTAAAATCCCTAGCTCCGCAAAGCAATTTTTGCAAATTTGTTGATTCGCCTGCTTCTTTTAAAAATGTGGCACGAAACCTGCATGAAGTAAATTCCATCATCATTTTTACAGAGGATTTACCTGTATGCAAACAGCGCTTCAAAAAGGCTTTACCTTGATCGAACTCATGATCGTGGTGGCCATTATTGGCATCTTGGCGGCAGTGGCCCTGCCAGCGTACCAAGACTATACGATTCGTGCGCGGGTTACCGAAGGCCTCAGCCTTGCGGCAGCAGCCAAACTAGCGATAGCAGAAAATGCCGCCAGCGGTGCCGCCAATTTGGCCAATGGTTACCCAGGAACAACAGCTACGCGCAGCGTACAGGCAAACACCGGGTGCAGCGCGGGTGGATGTACGCCTACTGAATTAGCCACAACGTTTACAACCCCCAATTCGGGTGGCATTGGCATTAATACAGCGGGAAATATTTCTATTGGGTATGCTGCCAATGTAGCTGCTTCTACAGCGAACCGACTGGTTCTTAACCCCACGGCCAATGGCGCCCCCTTGGTTGCAGGCACCCCTCCCACAGGTAGCATTCGCTGGGATTGTTATGCCCAAGGTGTGTTAACACGTGCATCGGTCGCAGTTGTGGGCAGCCCTACTTTGCCATCACGTTTGGCACCCGGTGAGTGCCGTTAAAAAATAATGCCGATTTTTAAAATTGGCACAAAAGTTGCTTTTAATAAATTCTCACATTACCTTTTCTTTAGGAGTTATTTCATGACACGTTCTGTACAAAAAGGCTTTACCCTGATCGAGTTGATGATCGTGGTGGCCATCATCGGTATTTTGGCTGCAGTGGCTCTGCCTGCTTACCAAGATTACACAATCCGTGCACGCGTTACCGAGGGCTTGAGTTTGGCCGCATCCGCCAAATTGGCTGTGACAGAAAATGCCGCCAGCGGTGCAGCCAGTTTGGCGACGGGCTATGTTGGAACCACGGCTACACGCAGCGTTTTAGCTAACAATTGCGCTGCGGTGGGTGGATGTTTAACCACTGAATTGGCGACCACTTTCGCAGCTGCTGCAGCGCCTGCAAATGGTGGTATTGGCATTGATACTGCTGGCAATATTTCTATTGGTTACGCTGCCAATGTCGCTACGTCTACCACTAACAAGCTCGTTCTTAACCCCACTGCCAATGGTGCAGCTTTGGTTGCAGGCGTACCCCCAACAGGCAGCGTTCGCTGGGATTGCTATGCCCAAGGTGTGGCACCACGTGCATCGGTCACAGTTGCTGGTACACCTACTTTGCCATCACGTTTGGCCCCCGGAGAGTGCCGTTAATCTTTAACTGTTGCACAGAGACTGGTTGAAAAGGAGCGCTTAGGCGCTCTCTTTTTTTGTAAGGAGTTTTGGGGTATGGCTAACACATGGATCTTGGAGCGTGGGCGGTACGCTGTGCGTGCGGCGGGGTGGCATTTGTTAATCAGCGTTGTGGTGGCAGCCTTGGCTGCGGCGCTGGTGTTTGGGCTGTGGTATCCGGGGCCTTACCGGGAGCTGTCGGGTGGGAGTGCTTTGTTTTTGATTTTGATGGGGGTGGACGTGATTTGCGGGCCCTTGCTCACGTTGGTTCTTTTGAGTCCGCAGAAATCAGCGCGCCAATTGCGCACGGATGTGGGCTTGGTGGCCTTGGTGCAGTTGTTTGCATTGTGTTATGGCTTGCACACGATGATGCTGGCCCGCCCTGTGGTTTTGGCGTTTGAGTTGGATCGGTTTCGCGTGGTGGCTGAGGCGGATATTCAAACCACAGACCTCGTGCAGGCCCCCAAGGCCTTGCAAAACTTGAGCTTGACTGGCCCCGCATTGATAGCGGTCAAAGTGGCCCGCGCAGAAGATGCAGATTATTTAACCGAGCTGGACCAGTCTTTGTCTGGGCTAGAGTCTTCCATGCGGCCTGCGCGCTGGCTTGCGTACGAGAGCCAAATTCCCCAGGTGCTGGCAAAAGCCAAGCCTTTGGCCGTGTTGAAAGAAAAATACCCCGATCGATTGCAGGCATTGGCAGAGAGCATTGAAAGCACAGGTTTGCCAGCGGAAAAGCTGGTTTGGTTGCCGATTCGTGCTAAAAACAGCATGGCGTGGGTGGCACTATTGGATAAAGATACTGCAAAAATCGCAGGCTATGCGCCCTTTGATGGTTTCTAATTCATTGTATTTTGATGGTATTCATGGATTGGCAATCTGCTAACTCCCGTTTGCAATTTGCAATTTGCAATTTGCAATTTTTAATCTGCAACTTGTTTTTTA
>JBIPME010000063.1:0-7781 GCA_044369275.1 Rhodoferax sp. | reverse complement strand
ATAACCAAATCGGCCTGTGCAACCAGTGTCTCCATCTGCGGGCGATCCGCACGCAGGTGCAGCGCTGTAATGTGGGTGTGCGGATTGAGCGCCCGCAAGGTTTGCGCCGCAGACGCTACTTTGGACTCGCCCACGCGGTCGCTGGTGTGCGAAATTTGCCGTTGCAAGTTGGTAATGTCTACGGTGTCGCCGTCCACCAAGGTGAGTTGCCCAACCCCGGCGCTGGCCAAGTACATGGCAGCCGCTGAGCCCAAGCCCCCCAGTCCCACCACCAAAACATGCGCATGCAAGAACTTTTCTTGGCCCTCAATGCCGATTTCATCTAGCAAAATATGGCGAGAGTACCTCAGTAGTTCATGGTCTTGCATTGCAATGGTGCAGACGCTCTTCTTGCAGAGCGATTGTTTTAGATTGGTGTTTTAAACGCGTTATCTAAGCGTGTTATCTAAGCGCGCTTTTCAAATGCGTTTTTCAAATGCGTTTGGGGGCTTGTTTTTACTCTTCTTTTTTCTCAATTTTGCGCTCGGTCATGGTTTTGCTAATCAGTACAGGCTTGTTTTTGAGACGGTTGAGCGCTTGCATCAATTGGAAATCATTCTCGGTGCCAAACTCTGGCACTTTGCGCTCAGACGGGGGTTTGCGCGATTCGGCTTCGAGCAGCTTGAGCGCATCTTCGCGGGCTTTTTCACGCGCTGGGTCTTTTTTCTCGGCATCCCGGTCATTGCTGAGGTGTTTGTCGTAGTCGGCTTCACGCATGCGCAAAGCGGCGTAAGGGCTGCCTTCTTGCGTCTCATCTACCATCACGTCGGGAACAATGCCTTTGGCTTGGATGGACTTTCCTGAAGGCGTGTAGTAGCGTGAGGTGGTAATTTTTAAACCGGTGTCAGGCCCTAGGGCGCGAAAGGATTGCACCGAACCTTTGCCAAAGGACTGGCTGCCCATGATGGTGGCGCGCCGATGGTCTTGCAAAGCACCCGAGACAATTTCGCTGGCCGAGGCAGAGCCTTCGTTAATCAACACCACCATGGGGACTTTTTTCAGGCCTTCAGGCAGGGATTTGAGGGGGTCTGCACCAGCGCGGCTCAGGTAGTCACTGGGGGTAGCCTTGAACACTTGTTGGCTGTCGGGGGTTTGGCCTTTGGTGGAAACCACGGTGACATCTTCGGGCAAAAAGGCCGCAGACAGTGCCACCGCAGCCGTGAGCAAGCCACCCGGATCATTGCGCAAGTCCAAAACCAAACCTTTGATTTTGGGGTCTTGTTTGTAAATTTCGGATATTTTTTTCACAAAATCGTCAACCGTGCGCTCTTGGAACTGGCTAACGCGCACCCACGCGTAACCTGGCTCAATCAGCTTGCCGCGCACCGATTGTTGTTTGATTTCTTCACGGATGATGGTGACGGGGAAGCTGCGGTTTTCGTCTTTGCGGTAGATCGTCAAAATCACTTTGGTGGCGGGCGCGCCGCGCATGCGTTTGACGGCTTCGTTGAGTGTCAGGCCTTTGACGGGGGTGTCGTTGATTTTCGTAATCAGGTCGTTGGACTTCATGCCCGCACGAAAGGCGGGGGAGCCCTCAATCGGGGAGACGACTTTGACCAAGCCGTCTTCTTGGGTGATTTCAATGCCAACGCCTACGAAACGCCCGGAGGTGCTCTCTTTAAATTCTTGGTAAGACTTTTTGTCAAAGTACTGTGAGTGTGGGTCCAAGCTAGACACCATGCCTGCGATGGCATCGGTGATCAATTTTTTCTCGTCCACGGGCTCTACGTAGTCTGTTTTGATCATGCCAAATACCGCTGCGAGTTGCTGCATCTCTTCGAGGGGCAGCGGTGCGACGGTGTTGCGTGCAATGGTTTGCAGCGATACGGTGGTTAGTGCGCCTGCCATCACCCCCAATGCCAACCAACCAGTAATTTTTAGTTTATGACCCATATTTATTCTCTAAGCAATTGGTTGCCTGAATAGGCAAAATTCAGAAGGCACTATTAACAGTTAATTGATTACTTTGACAGCTTACAGCTAACGCAAAGATTATTTTTATGAAAAGGTATTGCTTGTTCCTTGGGCGGCTACGGAGGCTGCGGCTTTTTCAACGGATGCGGCATCCCCGAGATAGTAATGCCGAATCGGTCGCAGCGCTTGGTCTAGTTCGTACACCAAGGGGATGCCGTTGGGGATATTCACGCCCACAATGTCGCTATCGGCGATGTTGTCCAAGTATTTCACCAATGCACGAATGGAGTTGCCGTGCGCGGCTATCAAAATGCGTTTTCCCGCTAGTATCGAAGGTGCTATGGAATCGGTCCAAAGCGGCATGACGCGGGCCACGGTGTCTTTTAAACACTCGGTCAAAGGCACTTCGTTGGGTGCGAGCTTTGCATAGCGTATGTCATTGCGCTCGCAACGGGCATCTGAAACTTCCAAGGCGGGCGGTGGAATATCGTAGCTACGCCGCCAAGCCAGCACCTGGGCCTCGCCGTATTGCCTGGCCATGTCGCTTTTGTTCAGGCCTTGCAATGCGCCGTAATGGCGTTCATTGAGACGCCATGCGTGCACTACCGGTAACCAAGTGCGGTCCATTGCATCAAGGCAATGCCAGAGCGTGCGGGTGGCGCGTTTGAGGACGCTGGTGTAGGCAACGTCGAAATCGTAACCCTGCGCACGCAGCAATGCGCCGGCTTGGCAGGCTTGTTCTAAGCCAGTGGGGGTCAGGTCTACATCGGTCCAGCCTGTAAAGCGATTTTCCAGATTCCAGGTGGACTCGCCGTGGCGCAGAAGAACAAGTTTGTACATGGGGTGTCGCTTAAAGGTGCAAGGATTAGGGTGCAATTTTGGCGCACATTTAAATTTGTGCGTGCGCCATTCTAAAATGGGAGTTCTTTGCTTTTCTATTTTGCAAAGTAACAAAGAGGAAAAAAGTGAAATTTATTTTAGACAATTGGGTATTGATTAGCGTGGCACTGTTTTCTGGTGCGCTTTTGCTATGGCCGGTGCTACAAGGCGCTACGTTGGTAGGTCTATCGCCAGATTCGGTGGTGCAGCGTATCAACCGCGAAAAAGCAGTGGTCGTGGACGTGGGCGATGCGTCCGAGTTCGCCGTTGGCCACATTGGAAGCGCCAAAAACATTCCGTTGGCCGATTTGGAGTCCAAATTGACGGCGGCGGTGAAAAATAAAACGCTGCCTTTGATTCTGGTTTGCCAGCATGGACGCCGTTCCCAGCGTGCCGTGGACATCGCCAAGAAGCTCGGTTATGCCAACGCGCATTCTTTGGCCGGTGGCCTGCAAGCTTGGAAAACCGCCAATTTACCCCTAGAGAAAGCATAAAACCATGACCCATGTGCGCATGTACACCACGGCTGTTTGCCCTTATTGCGTTCAGGCCAAGCGCCTTTTGAATGCAAGGGGTGTTACGCAGATTGAAGAAATTCGAATTGACACCAACCCCGCAGAACGCCAAGCCATGGTAGCGGCCACGGGCAGGCGCACGGTCCCACAGATTTTTATTGGTGATTTGCATGTGGGCGGCTGCGATGACCTGATGGCATTGGATGGCCGTGGGGAATTGGTGCCCCTGCTCAATGGCCTGACATAATCCCGTTGTTTGTTTTTTTATCGGCCCAGCCAATCAGTTTGGCGGGCTTTGTTTTACTAAGAAAGAGTGTCCCATGGCAGATCAAGATCCTGTGTTTCAAATCCAACGTGTCTACCTTAAAGAGGCATCTTTGGAGCAGCCCAATTCCCCAGCAATTTTGTTGGAGCAAGAGCAGCCTACGGTGGATATTCAACTGGGTGTAGAGGCTTCGCCTTTGGCCGAAGGCATTTTCGAGGTTTGCGTGACCGCCACGGTGCAAACCAAACTCAAAGACAAGACCGTGTTTTTGGTAGAGGCCAAGCAGGCTGGAATTTTTGAAATCCGTAACCTGCCCCAAGAGCAAATGGGCCCCATTATGGGCATCGCTTGCCCCCAAATCGTTTACCCCTATTTGCGCGGTAACGTTGCAGACTTGATCCAACGTGGCGGATTCCCCCCTGTGCATTTGTCGGAAATTAACTTCCAAGCCATGTACGAACAACAACAAGCGCAGGCTGCGGATGCACCCAGTGCCACTTTGCCCCAGTAACCTGAAAATGTAGTTCAGCAGCATGCATTGCTGCGAGTGGCTTGCCAGCGCAGCGGCTGGTAAGCCACGCAACCGAGGTCGTACACGATGAAGGTGTTTGTGATTGGTGCCGGTGCTTGGGGCACAGCGCTTGCAGTTAATGCCTGTCAAAAAGCCGGCAACCAAGTCACGTTGTGGTTGCGCGACGCTGCCAGTGCGCAGGTTTTGCAGCAGACGCGGGAAAATACCCGCTATTTACCCGGTATCACCTTGCCTAGCGCTTTGCAGTTGGCCTATGGCGATTGCGCGGATCTGTTGCGCCAGCAAGATTTGATTGTGATTGCCACGCCTATGGCGGGTTTGCGGGAATGCCTGCTGCGCTTGCGTAGTTCTGCAGTTCCTGTGGTTTGGCTGTGCAAAGGTTTTGAGGCAGCCGGCCAGCCTGCGTTGGGCTTGATGGGGCACGAGGTGCAAGCCCAAGTTGCGCCGGGTTTGGCTGCAGGCGTTTTGAATGGCCCGAGTTTTGCGCAAGAGGTGGCCTTGGGCCAGCCGACTGCTTTGGTGGCGGCGAGTGCCCACCTAGCTGTGCGCACGGCGATGGTGCAAGCTTTTCACAACAGCAGTTTGCGGGTGTATGCCAGCGATGATGTGGTGGGCGTGGAGGTCGGCGGTGCGGTCAAAAATGTGCTGGCCATTGCCACGGGTTTGTGTGACGGCTTGGCGCTGGGTTTAAACGCCCGTGCGGCTTTGTTAACCCGTGGATTGAGCGAAATGTCGCGCTTGGGCATAGCCCTAGGGGCGCGTGCGCAGACCTTTATGGGCTTGAGTGGATTGGGCGACTTGGTGCTCACGGCCACCGGCAATTTGTCTCGCAACCGGCAAGTGGGTTTGTCTTTGGCCAGTGGCAAGACTTTGCAACAAGCCGTCGATGCTTTAGGCCATGTGGCCGAAGGCGTGGCCTGTGCGCGTGCGGTGTTGCAGCGCGCCCAAGGCTTGGGCATAGAGATGCCGATTACCCAATGTGTGGTGCGTTTATTGGATGGCGATTTGCAGCCCGCACAGGCTTTGCTCCAGCTGATGGAGCGCGAGCCTGGGTTGGAGATTGGCGCAGCTTTAAACGGTTGAGGGCCTAGTTCCCCGTGGCTTTGGCGGCAATGTGGGCCATTGCTTCTTCGACTTGGTCAACCAAGATCAGGCATAGCTCGCCGGCTTGGAGCTTGTCCATGGCGAGGTCAATCGCGGCAAATTCGCCATAAATCTCGTGCCTTTCTTGGGCGCGTTGTGCGTTTTGCAAACCTTCTTTGAGCAGCGTAATGACTTCGCCGTCTTGGCGACCGCGTTGGCATTGGTCTTCAAACATGACGATTTCATCGAATACGTTGCCCAAAATTTCGGTTTGCTGGCGGATGT
Source organism: Rhodoferax sp. (assembly GCA_044369275.1). Taxonomy (GTDB): domain Bacteria; phylum Pseudomonadota; class Gammaproteobacteria; order Burkholderiales; family Burkholderiaceae_C; genus Allorhodoferax. The sequence continues at coordinate 2,269 of JBIPME010000063.1, read as the reverse complement.
CTTGGTCGCGTCGGTCACCGGGGCCGCTGATGACCACGCTGCGCCGTTTGGCAGGCATGGATTCGACGGCTTGCACCAAGGCGGCCATGGCGTCGGGGTTGTGTCCATAGTCGGCAATGACGGTGGCACCTTGGTGCTTGAATAGGTTGAAGCGGCCTGCTGCATTGTTGGTGTCGCTGGAGAAGGAGGCGAGTCCTTTTTCAATGGTGTCCCAGTCGATTTGCAGCGCCCAAGCGGCTGCCACGCAGGCCATGACGTTGGCGACCTGAAAGCCAATGGCCCCGTTCATGGTGACGGGGATGTTGGACAGGGCGATGCGGTGCTGCACCTTGGCTTTGGAGGCCACGATGTGGCCATCTTGCACAAAGACCACTGCATGCCCTTGTGCGCGGTGGGTGAGCATGACTGGGTGGGTGTGGTCGGCTGCAAAGAATGTGACCGCGCCTTTGCATTTGCTGGCCATGGCGGCGACTTGGGGGTCTGCGGCATTGAGCACGGCAACCCCGGTTGCGGCAACGTTTTGAACGATGACGCGTTTGAGCACGGCCAGTTCGTCCACAGTGGTGATGTAGTTGAGCCCCAGGTGGTCGCCGCTGCCAATGTTGGTGACCACGGCCACGTCGCAGCGGTCAAAGGCCAAGCCTTCGCGCAATATGCCCCCGCGTGCGGTTTCTAAGACGGCGGCATCGACATCGGGGTGCATGAGCACGTTGCGGGCACTTTTGGGGCCACTGCAGTCGCCCGTGTCGATGCACTGGCCTTCGACGTAGACGCCATCGGTGTTGGTCATGCCCACGCGCATGCCGTTGTGGGTGAGCAGGTGGGAAATCAGGCGCACGGTGGTGGTTTTTCCGTTGGTTCCTGTGACGGCGATGATGGGGATGCGCCCCGTTTCGCCGGGTTTAAAGAGGCTGGAAATAATGGCTTCACCGACAGCGCGGCCTTTGCCAAAGGAGGGGGCCAGGTGCATGCGCAAGCCGGGTGCGGCATTGACTTCAACCACGCCGCCGCCCTGCGCTTCGAGGGGGCGCAAAATGCTGGGGCTGACTATGTCTACGCCGCAAATGTCGAGTCCCACCATGTGTGCGGCATCCACGGCACGGGCGGCGACTTCGGGGTGGACATCGTCGGTCACGTCGGTGGCGGAGCCGCCGGTAGACAGGTTGGCGTTGTTACGCAAATGCACCCGCTGCCCTTTGGTGGGGATGGATTGGTCGGTCAGGCCTTGGCTGGCCAAGCAGGCTTTGGCAATGTCGTCGAAGCGGATTTTGGTCAGCGAGGTGGAGTGTCCGCTGCCCCGGCGCGGGTCTTGGTTGACCTGCTCCACCAGTTGCGCAATGGTGTGCAGGCCGTCCCCGGCCACGCTGGGCGGATCGCGCCGTGCGGCTGCGACCAATTTGTCGGCCACAACCAGCAGGCGAAAGTCGTTCCCAGGCATGTAGCGCTCGACCAGCACATGGCGTCGAAACTGGGCGGCCACAGCGTAGGCTTTGCTGAGTTGGTCTTGGCTGGTGATGTTGACGGTGACGCCTTTGCCTTGGTTGCCATCCAGGGGTTTGACGACAACGGGCAGGCCAATTTCGCAAGCCGCTTTCCAAGCGTCTTCGGCGTCGGTCACGGTGCGCCCCGCAGGCACGGGCACCCCAGCGGCGGCCAAGAGTTTTTTGGTGAGCTGTTTGTCTTGCGCAATGGCCTCGGAGATGGCGCTGGTGGCGTCAATTTCAGCGGCTTGAATGCGGCGCTGTTTGCTGCCCCAGCCAAAGCGCACCATGCTGCCTTCGGTCATGCGGCTAAACGGGATGCCGCGTGCCAATGCCGCGTCCACAATGCAGCCGGTGCTGGGCCCCATGCGGACGTCTTCGTCCAAGTCGTGCAAGGCCGTAATGGCCTGGGATACGTCAAAAGGCGTGTTGTGCAAGGCCGAGTTGCACAGCGCTTGCGCCCACTCAAAGGCCAAACGGCCTACGGCTTCTTCGCTGTATTCCACGACGACTTGGTAGGTGTGGGGCTCCAGCGTATTGGTGGTGCAACTAAAGGTCACGGGGCAACCCGCTTGGGCTTGCAGTTCGAGGGCGGCGAGTTCAAGCACATGGGCCATAGAGATGGATTCGCCTTGCCCTTTGGATTGCAATTGGCGCAGCGCCGGAAAGCGTTCGCGCAAGCGGGTTTCTAAGTCTGCGATGGCAGCGATGGATTCTTCGTCTGCGGTGCAGGCGACAACACACTGGATAGCGGTGTGGTGGCTCCACAGGTTGGGGCCGCGCAGGGC
>JBIPME010000062.1:0-7834 GCA_044369275.1 Rhodoferax sp. | reverse complement strand
CTTGGCAGTTTTCCCAGACTCGTAAGCGGCAGCGACCAAGGCACTGATAGGTTCTGGGGCAACGTTGTATTTTTTACTTAACCAATACGCAACCGCTGCTTGCTGTTTGGGCAAATCATCGGGGTTAAAGGCTGTCACATGGTCTAAAGCAGAAGTCGTGCTGGCCTTGACGACATAGCCTTGAATGCTGGCTTGGCGGTCTTGCAACCATGCAAACAGCTGAACTTCACCAGCCTGGCGAATGTCTTGCTGGGCCGCAAGGGCGAGTACCGTAAACACCACGACCAAGCCAAGCAATGCAAAGCCGTTGTGGGTAATTTGGAAAAAACCACGGACTACATCGCTTACAAATGTACGCAGTCCTAATGTAATTTTGTGTGTTGCTGTCATAGCTATCCTTCTTGGGCGGGGTTTGTGCTGTGCCGTCGGAGGCTGTGCACAAATTTCTCGTTTGGGTTGGTACGCTATCAATATCCTGCGGCGTCGACTCGACATATGCAGCGATTTGAATATGCCGAGTTCGGCAACGGATTCGATTTGAATTGCAAAAACTGCAATCTGCGCGAATTCTAGGAGGCCCTATATACCAAGTCAACCATATCAAAACCTTTTGATATTCTTTCCAATTGTAAGCATTTGTTACAATTTAGGCTGTATGCGGGTTTGCCAAGGATTTGGGGTAACAAAATGTGCAATCGCCAAGGTCTGTTTTGACTCTAAAAACCGACAGCTTCCTCAAATTGCAATCCATTAGACTGAAGAAGTTATAAAGCTTTCTGCAAATTTTTAGTTTCACCTTAAGGATGCATTCCATGGCACTCAAAGACCAAATTACCGATGACATGAAGACCGCAATGCGGGCCAAAGATGCCGAGCGTTTGGGCACCATTCGCCTGCTTTTGGCAGCAATCAAGCAAAAAGAAGTGGACGAACGCGTGGTGTTAGATGACACGGCGATAGTGGCCATCATCGACAAGCTGATCAAGCAGCGCAACGACTCTATTACTGCTTACAAAAATGCCGCCAGGCAAGATTTGGCGGACAAGGAAGAGGCTGAGCGCCAAGTGTTACAAACCTACTTGCCGCAACGCATGTCCGCAGAACAAGTCCTAGCCGAAGTACAAAGTATTGTGGCGACTTTAGGCAATGTGGGGCCTGCGGATATGGGCAAAGTGATGGGCACAGTCAAAACCCAGTTGGCAGGAAAAGCAGAAATGGCTTTAATTTCTAACGCCGTTAAACAGACTTTGGCATCCTAAGTTGCGTGTAAGCCGAGCTTGGGCGTGGTTATAGAGAAGTTATTTCACGTTAACGCCAAGTGCAGTGCTAAGACTTATCGGGAGACGGCGTGGGCACCGCAGGACGCGTTTCACTGACTTGCAAATCGTTATCGCTGGCGAATCGCATACAAAAATCCCAAGCCATGACGTCGTGCTCCCGCAAATCGCTGTGGACAATAACGCATTTGACCTGCCCTATGGTCGTAGGAATACACCAAGGGGAATAGGCCAAATGGCTACCCGGCTGCGGGCCACCTGGGCGAAACTGGCTCATGACCCCAGCGAGTCGCTCCGCCCAGTCACTTGGCCTGAATGGGCGGCCCTTCTGGGTGATGCCCAAGATATAGATTTCTTTAGGAGAAGGAGTGGACATTGATTTTTTGTAAGTACAGCAGCCAGCAGCAAAACATTTTGAAAACGCTGCACAGATCAAGAATTCTAATCCCTAGTAGACTAGCATTTGCTCTTTCTATTTTGACACTGCATGCATTACGGTGTGGCGATTCCCTAGAATACAACAGCCCACCCGCAGGAAATGCGCACACGTGAAAGTCTAGAATTCGTCGCTGCGGGAGTGAAAAATCAGCCTGTCACACGCAATTTTCGGTCTCTTCTCTGGAGTAAATTCATGCCCTCTCATACGCTTATGCATACACCGCCCCATACCGCCTCCTCCCCCTATTTGATGAACACCTATGCACGCTTACCCCTGTGGCTATCGCATGGGCAAGGCTGTCGTGTTTGGGATACCGAAGGGCGCGCATACTTAGATGCACTGGCAGGCGTTGCAGTCAACACTTTAGGCCACAACCACCCCAAACTGGTCCCCGCCTTGCAAGCGCAATTGGGCAAGCTCATCCACGCCTCTAATTACTTTCACACAGACGTCCAAGACGCGCTCGCCCAAAAACTGGTGGAGCTCTCTGGAATGACCAATGTGTTTTTCTGCTCCACAGGTCTTGAGGCCAATGAATGCGCCTTAAAACTTGCGCGCAAATTTGGCCACGACAAAGGCATTACGCATCCCCAAATCGTAGTCTTTGACGGCGCTTTTCATGGCCGTAGCATTGCGACGCTCAGCGCGAGCGCAAACGCCAAAGTCCACGCGGGCTTTACGCCCTTGGTTGAAGGCTTTATTCGGGCACCTCTGAACGACATCACGGCACTGCAATCTGTGACAGCCGACAACCCCAATGTAGTGGCGGTTTTCTTAGAAACCATCCAAGGCGAGGGGGGCGTAAACCCCACCCAAATTGGCTACTTGCAAGCGCTGCGAAAGTTATGCGACAGCAACAATTGGTTGCTGATGATTGACGAGGTCCAGTGCGGCATGGGCCGTACAGGCAAATGGTTTGCCCATCAGTGGGCTGGCATTACACCCGATGTCATGCCCTTGGCAAAAGGCTTGGGCTCCGGTGTGCCCATTGGTGCCGTCGTTGCAGGTCCGAAAGCTGCGCAGCTTTTCCAGCCCGGCAACCATGGCTCCACCTTTGGAGGCAATCCATTGGCAATGCGTGCGGGGGTAGAAACCATCCGCATCATGGAAGAAGAAAAGTTGCTAGACAATGCGGCAGCGGTTGGCGAGCACTTAAAAACCGCGTTGCACAATGCCTTATCCAACGAGTTGAACGAGGGCAGCGTCCGAGAAATCCGTGGTCAAGGATTGATGCTGGGAATTGCATTGCACAAACCCTGTGGTGTTTTAATGCAGCGTGCTGCGGATGCGGGCTTGTTAATCAGCGTAACCGCCGACAGTGTGGTGCGTTTAATTCCACCCTTAATCCTAACAATAGCCCAAGCTGATGAAATTGTGTCGATTTTATGCCCGCTCATCAGCGCCTATTTAAAGGAATCCACATGAAATCCCCATCCGCAATCCCCAGCACACTTCCGCTGGGAGCGCCGCCCGTGCGGCATTTTTTGCAATTTTCCGACTTTAGCAAAGAAGAGCATTGCTACCTCTTGGCGCGTGCTGCGCTCATTAAAAAGAAGTTCAAAACTTTTGAAAAACACCAGCCATTGGTAGACCGAACGTTGGCCATGATTTTCGAAAAAGCATCCACCCGCACACGGGTAAGCTTTGAAGCGGGCATGTACCAAATGGGGGGCTGTGTGGTGCATTTAACTACCTCCGACAGCCAATTGGGCCGTGCTGAACCCATTGAAGACAGTGCCAAAGTCATCAGCCGCATGACGGACATTGTGATGATCCGCACCTACGAACAGACCAAATTAGAGCGTTTTGCTGCACATTCGCGGGTCCCCGTTATCAACGGACTTACCAATGAATTCCATCCTTGCCAGATACTGGCAGATATTTTTACCTACATAGAGCACCGCGGTCCGATTGAAGGTAAAACTGTTGCCTGGGTTGGCGATGGAAACAACATGGCCAACACGTGGCTGCAAGCCGCATCCGTGCTGGGCTTCCATCTGCGTGTCAGCACACCAAGTGGCTACGAAGTCAACCCGCAAACCGCCGCAGCCTCTTTAAACACAGCGAACAGCAGCTACAAGACCTACAGCGACCCCATGCAAGCCTGCGAAGGCGCAGACTTGGTAACCACCGACGTGTGGACCAGCATGGGTTACGAGGCCGAGAACCAAGTGCGCCGTGGTGCTTTTGCCGCTTGGTGCGTAGATCGCAAAATGATGGCAGCAGCAGCACCTGACGCCCTGTTTATGCACTGCCTTCCCGCCCACCGAGGAGAAGAGGTTGAGGCAGAGGTGATTGACGGGCCCCAAAGCGTAGTGTGGGACGAAGCGGAAAACCGCATGCACGTACAAAAAGCGCTTCTGGAGTATTTGTTACTAGGCTACCTCACCTAAACCGTACACCGTACACCGTACACCGTACACCGTAAAAACGTCTATTTTTGTTTCTTTCCAGCCGCATCCGCACTCTTTGCAATGAAATAATCCGGTTGTTTGGAATTATTTTTATTTTTAGAAGTCTTCTTGGATTTGCTAACAATCTCTTTGGGGGGCTCCTGCGTCAGCACATTGGGGGTCGGCTTACTTTTGCTTGGTTGGATGCGCTCACTTTGGATGCGACTTTTTTCCATCTCTTTGGCCAAAGTGGCATCTTGGGAAACCACTTTTTCCGATTGCTTTTTTTGCTCTGCACTGCGCTGATCTTCCAAATTCAATCGCGTTGCATCGGGGCAAGGTGAAGTGGAGTAGCTGTTAGCGCATCGGTACACCGTTTGAGACCATGCCAAGCTGGTGACAAAAGAATTGCTAATTAAACAAATAACAAGCCCAAACTTTCTCATTGACAACTCCAATTTATTAAAAAGTAGAATTTTTTAACACCGGGTTATTCTATTTTCTTCAATGCTAGCCCCACCATGGGAGACTTGGGACGGGGAGGTTTGTTCGTATGAATAATGAGCTTTGCTTTTTCCATATCCCCCGCAAGCAAAGAGGGTAAAGCGTTCAACGCTCTATCGATACTTTGTTCAATTGCAATACGATCATCTAGTATCGGCTTTTTAAGCACCCAATTCACAACCTCTGCCTTTACCCCCGGATGCCCCACCCCCAAGCGCAGGCGCCAATACTCCGCCGTACCCAGCTCAGCATGAATACTTCTCAGCCCGTTATGCCCCGCATGGCTTCCACCAAACTTTAATTTGGCATCACCAGGCTCTAGATCCAACTCATCGTGAAGCACCAAAATTTGGCGGGGCTCGATTTTAAAATATTTAGCTAAAGCAGCTACTGACCTTCCGGAAAGATTCATAAACGTCTGAGGCTTTAGCATCCATACCGGTTGCCCATCTACCACAATACGCCCAAGCTCGGCACAATAGGCGCGGTCCATCGCCAAAGCAAGCTGCATTTTGCTGGCGAACTGGTCTGCGCATAAAAAGCCCGCATTATGTCGCGTCCCCTCATATTCAGGCCCGGGATTACCCAAGCCCACAAATAATTTGATCATTGAATAGGGTAATCCCAAAAAAACCCAAAAAACCCAAAAAACATTCCAAAAAAAGGCCCACCGAAGTGAGCCTTGGATTCAGCAAACGATAAATATTTATTTCTTAGCTGGTGCTTTGGCTGCTTTGCCTTTAGCCGCTGGGGCTGCAGCAGCTGCATCTGGTGCAACTTCTGCAGCTGCAATAACAACCAAAGAAACAATCACGGGATTGTTTTTACCATGCGTGACAGCAGTAACACCTTTAGGCAACACAATGTCTGCCAAATGCAAGGAGCTGCCTTTTTTCAGCTGGCTCAAATCTACCGCGACAAATTCAGGCAAGTCTGTGGGCAAGCACCGGACCTCAATTTCAGTCACCACATGGTTTGCAAGGCAACCATCTGTCTTGACAGCTGGCGACAACTCTTCACCCGAGAAGTGCAATGGCACTTTCATGTTGAGTTTGGTGGTCTCGTCAACGCGCTGGAAATCAATATGCAAAATCAATTGCTTAAAGGGATGCATTTGCACATCGCGCAATAAGACTTTGTGCTCTTTACCAGCCAGCTCCATATCCAACACAGAAGCGTGAAAAGCTTCTTTCTTAATCGCATGCCACAACGCATTGTGATCAATTTCAATCAATGTTGTTTCAACTTCACCACCATAAACAATTCCTGGTGTGCGACCAGTATTGCGGAGACGGCGGCTCGCACCCGTGCCCTGCTTAGCGCGCTCAAAAGCGACAAATTTCATAACTTACTCCTGATGAAGTCCACCGCGACCAGTGTAACTTCGGTTGAAAAAGATGCCTTATGTTGCCTTTGGCAACAGCACCTGCTGCATTGTTCAAAAATCAAAAAAGATTATCTTGATCTGAAAACAAACTCATAACCGACTCACCTTTGGCAATACGCTGCATTGTTTCTGCAATCAGCGGTGCCACGGTAAGCTGGCGAATTTTCGGGCATTGCATAGCAGCAATGCTTAAGGGAATGGTATTCGTGACGACAACCTCATCCAGCGCATCGCCATTCGTTATGCGCTCAATAGCGGGCCCAGAAAATATAGGGTGCGTGCAATAGGCATAAACCTTTTTTGCACCCTTCGCCTTCAAAACCTCAGCAGCCTTCACTAGAGTGCCGGCAGTGTCGATCATGTCATCCATAATGACACAATTTCTACCGTCGATTTCACCAATGACATGCATCACTTCTGAAACATTCGCCTTAGGTCGGCGCTTGTCAATGATTGCCAAATCACAATTGAGCTGCTTGGCCAAAGCGCGGGCACGCACAACGCCACCGACGTCCGGAGAAACAACGATCAAATCTTCGTAATTTTTTTGCCGCAAATCACCCAGCAATACAGGTGAGGCGTAAATGTTATCGACAGGAATATCAAAGAAGCCTTGGATTTGATCCGCATGCAAATCCATCGTCAATACACTTGCTACGCCAACGGCTTGCAGCATATTGGCCACTACTTTCGCAGTGATAGGCACACGCGTCGAACGTGGGCGGCGGTCTTGACGGGCGTATCCAAAATAGGGAATAACAGCACTGATTCGCTCTGCAGATGCACGTTTAAGCGCATCGACCATGACGAGCAATTCCATCAAATTTTCATTGGTAGGAGCACACGTGCTCTGCACAACAAAAACATCGCGCGCCCGTACATTTTGGTTAATTTCAACGGCGACCTCTCCATCAGAGAAGCGCCCCACTGTAGCCGCACCCAAGGAGATACCTAAATGCCTGGCGATATCTGCCGCCATACTTGGATTGGCATTGCCGGTAAAAACCAAAAAATCAGTTTGAGGGGATGGCTGCATAAAGGTATTTCGGGCTAAATTGAGATTTGCATCGTTATTATGCTTAGGCCTTTTAACTTACCAAAGATAAAAGGATTTGGCAGGGGAAGAAGGATTCGAACCTTCGCATGCTGGAATCAAAATCCAGTGCCTTAACCAACTTGGCGATTCCCCTACACGGGTTGTCAACTAAACATTGCCAACCAATAAACCATTGCTGTTTGCCCAATCCTTCAAAGGATGCGCATTCAAGCTTCTGCACAAACGAACCTGAAACGCTTTTGGCGCATCACGCAAATCCGCGTCTTGTAAACTTTGTGCAAACACTGCACTTCCAGAGCCAGTCATTCTAGGCGCCATACCCTTGGATTCAAGCCATCGTAAGGCTTCAACCACGCCAGGGCACAAGCGCTGAGCAACCACTTGCAAATCATTTCGTCCAAATCCGAAATCATGAGCAGCGAAGTCCGCTATTGTAGCAGGCAAAGTGTCACGTTTTAAGGATGCGTCAGAAAAAATTAATTGCGTATCCAGCCCTTCTGGGGGTTTAACCACAACCATGTTTTTTTGCGCCAATACGATAGGCGTTATTTTTTCGCCCACACCTGCCACCCAAGCATGTTGGCCACCTAGAAAAAAGGGGACATCTGCACCCAGCTGGATTGCAATCGTCTGAAGCTGGGGCACCGAAAGCTGTAAATTCCACAATCGGTTTAAAGCCATCAAAGTCGAGGCGGCATCCGAAGACCCACCCCCCATGCCCGCTTGACTGGGTATGGATTTAGACAAACCAATATGCACGCCGTATTTGCAATGCGT
>JBIPME010000131.1:0-5639 GCA_044369275.1 Rhodoferax sp. | reverse complement strand
GGCTTTGGACACCATCAGCAACCGTTTTGATTTTGATTCCGCATGGTGGGGCATGGCGTCTCAGCCACCTGAAGGCGAGATGGAAGTTCACGTGTCCTTGCCTTACCGTTTGCCCAGCTTCTACCCGGGGCTGTGGGATGACATCAAGCAAGAAGACACCATCGTCTCGGCCGTCATGGAAAAGCCGGGTGTTTGCGTGAACTTTGGGCGCAAGTCGCTCAACGCCTCTCCTGGCTTGGCCTCTTTGATGGCCCGCTTTGGCATCACCAGTTGCTTGTGCGTAGTCACCTTGTTGCCCGAACTCAACCTCATGGCGTTTTTGTCCCTGTACCGGGTGGAGGGCAAACCGACCTTTTCTGAGACTGAGCGTCGCTACACCCAACTGCTCATGCCGCATTTGACGGCCGCCTTGTCGTCCAATTGGCTGCTCCATTTAGAACGTGTGCGCGCCAACAACGCGACAGGCAGCGCTTCCCTGGGGGTGGTGGACAGCCGTGGCATGTTGTACGTGGCCGACCAAAACCTCATATCGATGATGCGCGTCGAATGGCCCCAATGGCAGGGGCCCTTAATGCCCGATTCCATGGTCAAGCAGCTTCGCGCTGGAGCGCCTTACCGGGGTAAGCGCCTGAGTATGCGCACGCACCCTGTGGGTGATTTGTGGCTGATCGACCTGCGCTTGGTCACCAGTGGGGGCCACCTGTCGCCCCGGGAATTGGAAATCGCCCAGATGTTTTCCACAGGCGCGAGTTACAAAGAAATCGCGCGTGATTTGGGCATTGCCCCCACCACCGCCCGCCACCATTTGAGAGAGATTTACCGAAAGCTCGGGGTGTCTGACAAAGCGGCATTGGCGCACAAGTTAATGGCCCAAAACGACTCCGAAATCATTTTGGACGGGCACAGCCACTTTGAAGAATTACCGGGCGCATTGTCGGCCTTTGGTGATGTCAAACCGGTCTGACGGTCTGCGCATTTTGGACGGGGTCATCAGGCCCTGTTTTCCACCTCCCTACAACCCAGCCCGTTTGCATGCGGGCTTTTTTCAAGGTGTGTTTTGTGTCGCTCTTTGCTGTGTCCATGGGCTCGTTCATTTAGGGCGACCACCACAGCCCCAAGCCCTATGTGCGCAAAGCGTTTGCAAAGTACCTCGAATGCGGCATCTTTGCGCACGGTTTTGCCCGCGCCCGCTGCTGTGACTGCGGGCATGACTTTCTGGTGGCCTTCTCCTGCAAAGGCCGTGGCGTCTGCCCCTCATGTAACACGCGGCGCATGGCAGAGACGGCGGCACACCTCACCGACCACGTCTTCCCCCGCTTGGCCGGTGCGCCAGTGGGTGCTGTCGGTGCCCAAGCGGCTGCGCATCTTCCTGCGGGTCATTGCGCAAACGCTGCAAGCCAACAGCCCTGGTGCGGCAAACGCGGACAAGGCAGCACTGCACATTGGCGCAGTCGCCTTCATCCACCGCTTTGGCTCCAGTCTGAACGAGCTTGTGCACTTGCACGTCTGCGCAGTCGATGGCGTGTTTGAAGAAGCGCCGGGCGAGGGCGATGCTGATGCACACGCTCAAGCCCGCGCGCCGGGTGTCATCTTCCACCCGGCCACTGGCGTGAATGGGCATACCGTGGCCCAAGCCCAGGCACGAGGTGTTCCCGCTGGTATGCCCGATCTGTGGCGGGCAAATGCGCATCATCGCCTTCATCACCTACAGCGCTGACATCCGCCAAATACTGGAGCACATCGGGGTGGATGCAGAGCCGCCGCGCATTACCCCGGCACGTGGGCCGCCGCTGTGGGACGGGTGCGATGCGCAGATGGTCGATGGTGTCGACGTCGCGTCAGATTGGGATGAAGCGACCCAACAATCGCCGGACTTTGAGGCCGATCAGCGCGTCAGTTGGTGAGGGAAGGCAACAGCGGTTTGGCCAACACTGCTAGGCAGGGCTGCGTCTGTCACTGCCAAAAAATGCGCAAACCGAAAAATCTCGGGCAACTGGCCCTGAACAAGCGTTCAGGCAGACCCAGCCTGAAGGCCTGTGATGCCCAAAACCTGGACCATAATCGTCCTCATGCGGTTGGATTTCCTATCCGTCCACTTTGGTTAGCAGACCCGCCGTGGGCACGGTGTAGCGCGCGTCTTTCATGTGTTGGGCATAGGTGGAGCCATCGCCCCCACCCGTCAGCAAGCCAGTGCGCAGAAACGGGAACACATGCTCGCCCACCACGCTGTGCATCTCGGCCGGGGCCATGTGCTTGAAGCGCGACCAGCGCAGGTCCTCATAAGGCCGGCCTTTGGTATCGGCCCCTTCAGGGAAGATGCGCTTGGCCAGCGGCATGCGCAGCATCGTGGCTTTGCTTGCTTCCAGGCTGTGGGCGTCGTCCAGGCGGCGGATGAAGAGCAGGTAAGTGATCTGCTCCAGCACCTCCATGGGGTTGGAGATGCCTCCAGACCAGAAGGTGTTCCAGATGGCGTCGATTTGGTTGCGCAGTTCGCCGGTGAGCATGGGGGAGATCTTAAGGGGTGATGCGGGTTGGGGCGGCGGGCCTGCGTCAGTCTGGCCAGGGCAAGCTGAGCAAGACGCAGCGGCTGGGGCCGCCAATGAAGTAACGCCGCCCGCAGGCCATCAAACGATGACCATCTGGTGAGAGCTCAACCTTCAAATGGCTGAAGTCGATGACGTCGGGCTCCACGTTCGCTGGTTTGGGCGCATCAGCATCGGCCTCTGGCGGGGGCAGCGACAAGGGCGAAACGTGAAACCACTGGCCGCGCGCGTAGTGCAGCAGCAAGGCGCCGTCGTAGTGAGGGTGGGTGTAGAGCAGGACAGGGGCGCGCGGGGCCTGCGCCGAGAGCTTCCAATTGCTGAAAGCAAGCGGCGCCAACACGGCGGGCAGCGGGGGCACAGCCGATGGCTGCTGCGCTTGGCCACCCAAGCTGGGCTGCACCGAGGGCACCCCGTTCAAGATGACTCTGGACGGCAGCATGGTGTTGGGGTGCTTGAGCACCAAACCCCCAGCCGCCCAGTGCAACTTTGCTTGAAGCGGGAAGGGGCGCCACAGCGGCTCGGGGGCCAAGACTTGCTCGCGCTCCAGGTGGGCCTTGCGTTGGGCGTCAAAGGTATAGAGCGTCACTCGGTACGCCAGTGCTTGCGGGTCCTGGGTGGCCGCCTCGGCGTCGGTGGCGCGGTGGGCGGAGAACACAGCCAAGCGCTGGCTGGCATGGTCGAAGTCGACATCCAGCACCCAGCCGGGATGCAAGAGCATGCCCACCGACGCGCACTGCCCATCAGCCTCCCGGCGCTGCACCCACACATTGCGGCCCAAGGTCTCCCAGTGCGGCAGCGGCGGGGGCTCCGCTTGGCCCACGGCACTGCGGTTCATATAGGCCAGCACCGCACGCTTGTCGGTGCTGAGCCGCGACTCTTCCCAGAAGCTGCAGGAGCCACTGAGCGGGGGAGCCTCGCCAGCTCCGGCGGGTGCCAGCGACGGGCGGAGGCTATTAGCCCTGAACCACCAAGCGCGGCCTTGCTCGTCGAAGTGGCCCTCCGGCCCGGTACTGCCCATCTGCCATGGCGTCCGATCCAGCAGTTGGGGTTGGAGCATGGTCAGGCCCCAGCCCGGCTGGGGCTGTGTGGCGTCTGCGGCCGTGCAGGGGCGAAAGGCCTCCACCCAGCGCCAACCCCAGCGGCCTGTTTTCACGGTGGTGCATAAGAGCAGGCCCGGCCTAGTGAGCTCCGACGGCACTTTATAGTCGGGCAGCTTCAGCACCTGCCCAGGCGACAAGGGATGGCTGATGTCGACCCAATGCTTGGTCGTTCGAGAGCCCCTGAAATGCGAGGTCGTGCTGTATTGGGCCAGCACCAAGCTGCGGTACTCCGCAACCGCTTTTACCTGCTGGGCATTGAGCCATGTCCAAAGCTTCTCGTTGCTGGCAACCACGAAGACAGACAACAGCAAAGCCAGAAGCTTCAAGAACACCCCGAAGCCGAAGACAGTATCCGTCCGCCACACACTGTAGAGCGCAAACAGCCCTAGAGACAGCGCCAACACATAAGCCAGCCACAGCCAACCTGCCCAGGGCGTGGCATCCAGCAGCGTGATGCCTTGCAAACTTGAATGGCCGGTGAGCCCGAAGAACAGCACCCCCGGCGCCAACCAAACCACCAGGACCACCGCAGCGACGACGACGCGCACGCACCAGTGCAAGCCCGAACGCAGCCCGGCATTCAGAAAAGCGATGTGCGGGCTCAATTTTCAGAGACTCTTTTGGGCGCAGCACGGGCCACTAAAGGGCGACTTCCAGCCCGGCCAGAGCTTAAAGACGGGTGCCGCAACACAGCCACGGTAGGGAATGGTTCCACGCGCTTCATTCGGAGTCTTGTTTTGAGAGGGACGCAGTGTAAGAGCTATCACCGCAGGACACCGCGATGGCGTGAGGCCTGGAGCGCGCAGATCTCGGGCGGATAGGAAATTCAACCGCACGAGCTGAAATATAGCACCACCTGCGGGTCACCACGCCACTGAGCCAGGTCGTTTCGAGCCATCTATGAGGGCCCGCAAGCCGAGACTGTCCGACATACCTCCCTTCTCAGCATTGCCAGGCGCAGCCCTACCCCGCAGCGTTGGCCAAACCGCTGTTGCCTTACCTAACCAACTGACGCGCTGATCGGCCTCGAAGTCCGGTGCCACTTGGGCCACATCGTCCCAATCTGACGCGACGTCGACACCCTCGCCTATCTGTGCCTCGCACCCGTCCCACAGCGGCGGCCCGCGTGCGGGTGTGATGCGCGGCGGCTCTGCATCCACCCCGATGTGTTCCAGTATGTGGCGGATGTCGGCGCTGTAGGTGATGAAGGCGATGATGCGCATCTGACCGCCACAGATCGGGCATACCAGAGGGAACACCTCGTAGATGCGGGCCATCAGCACCGCCCACAGATAGTGCGCCGGGCGCTTGGGTGGCACCGGCTGGGCCGGCTCGGCCTGGGTTGGGAGTGGGTTGCCTGCCCCAAGTGCGCCCTCGCCTGCATCCGTGCTGGCTGGCTCGGCCTGCACCTGCACCTGCACCTGTGCCGGTTGCGTAGGTTGCGCCGCTGCGCTCTGCGCCATCTCCGTGACAGCAGCCCTGTGCGGCGAATGGGGTGCCAGCACGCCAAAGTAGCGGTGGCGGTGGGTGCGCCGCCGTCTCGGCCATGCGTCGCGTGTTGCACGAAGGGCAGACGCCACGGCCTTTGCAGGAGAAGGCCACCAAAAAGTCGTGTCCGCAGTCGCCGCAGCGGGCGCGGGCAAAGCCGTGCGCGAAGATGCCGCACTCCAGATACCTCTCGAACGCTTTGCGCACATAGGGCTTGGGGCTGTGGTCGCCCTGGCCGCCCGACTGGCCCGCGCTGGCCAGCTCAAGCCACGTCTCGTAGTGCTCGGCCACCGTTTGGTAGAGCAGCGTGCGTTCGGGGTGACGCGGGTTGTAGAGTTTGGGCTTGGAGGTGGTCGGCATGGGTACTGTGCAAATACACAGTATTCTGCGGCGGTTGTTCGAGCGCGCAAAGCACAAAGCCCGATCCGTTGCCGGATCGGGCTTTGTGAGATTGGCCTGAAGACAGGTTTACTTCTTCGCCGGCGGCAAGTCCGTGCAGCTACCATGC
>JBIPME010000061.1:0-7924 GCA_044369275.1 Rhodoferax sp. | reverse complement strand
ACGCCGTTGGTGAAAACCCACGGCCTGGGCAAGGTGGCCAAGGCCGCAGCAAGTGTGCGACGTTGGCAAATTTTTTCCAAAAATAAGGGCGGAAAAGCGGGGGTTTGCATGCCTAGATGCTATCAGGGCTTACACAGGCAAACATTGCCATGCATAATATTTTCATAATCCTATGAACCTTATACCTGTCAACGTTACGTCGATTCAGATAGGCAAGCCTTTGCCTTTCCCGCTCATGGACAAGAGCGGTGTGTTGCTGGCCAAAAAGTCCTTTGTGATTGAGTCGGAAAAGGAGTTGCGCGAGTTTGCCAACCGCAACGGGGGCTTGTTTATCGATGGCAGCGATGCCAATGAGGTGCAGCGTGCTTACCGCCGCCAACTCGATACCATGGTACGCACGGACCAGTCTTTGGGCAGCATTGCGGAGACGAAAATCTCGGCATCACCTCGGCCCCAGGGCACGCCGACTGCCATTGCCCGCATTGATTGGTTGGATTTGCAGGAGCAGGCCAATGCCTTGCTGCGCGACAGCAACCGGGCTGTTTTTATGGAGCGTTTGGAGGCCGTGCACCACACGGTGGGCCAGCAGCTCGAACGCAATGCCGATGAGGTTTTGTTCGCGCTGATTCATTTGTCTGCCTCTGAAACGCAGCGCTACAGCGCCACCCACAGCCTGCTGGTAAGTGCCTTGTGTGGTTTGGCTTCACGCAATGTGCTGAAGTGGCCGCAAGCGCATGAAGATGTGTTGCGCAAAGCGGCGCTCACCATGAACCTGGGTATGACCGAGTTGCAAAATAAATTGGCGCTCCAAACGGAGCCGCCCACGCCCGAGCAGCGTTTGTCGATTCAGGAGCATGCAGAGAAATCGGTGGCCATTTTGCAGGCCTGTGGCGTGTGCGACATTACCTGGCTTGAGGTGGTCTACCAGCACCACCGCGCAAGCGATGTGCCGCTTGCTTCGCAGACTTTGGTGCAGCGCTTGAGCGGCTTGCTGCAACGTGCCGATATGTTTGCAGCCCGTTTGGCCCCGCGTGCATCACGGGTGCCTAGCCCGACAACGGTGGCGATGCAGGCTTGTTATTTTGATGCGCAAGGGCAGATTGATGAGTTGGGTGCGGCGTTGATTAAAGTGGCCGGCATTTACCAACCGGGCTCTTTTGTGCGCTTGGCCAGCCAAGAGCTGGCGGTGGTGGTCAAGCGTGGTCTGAACACCAGTTCGCCCAAAGTGGCGGTGTTGCTCAACCGCGATGGCATGGCCTTGGCCGAGCCGACTTTGCGCGACACCAGTGCCAAAGAGTACCGCGTGATCGCCAGCGTCCCCCACCGCCAAGTCCGCGTCAAGGTTAACCTCCCGCGCATGTTGTTGTTGACGGCGCCTTCTGCCTAGCTTCTTCAGCTTTTTACGCCCTACAGCCTAGGCAATCTAGGCAAGTTATTTAGGCAATACGGCTTAGGCGGCTGTTTGGATGCCCATGGTTTTTGCCAATTCTTTGCGGTATTTGTTGAGGTCTTGCACGCTTTTGAAGCTGCGGCCTAAGAGCAGGCTGAGGTTGTGCAATATGCGCTCTACCACTTTGGTTTCCCAAGCGAGGTCGAATTTAATTTGTTGGTTGAGCCAGTGTTCCAGCCATTGGGGGTTGGGCAGGCGGCTTTGGATGGTGTCTAAGGGGAACAGGGTTTTGTTGACGTGCAAATTGGTGGGGTGCAGGGCTTGCGCTGTGCGCCGTGCACTGGCCATGAGCACGCCGACTTTGGCAAATGCGCTTTGCGCTTCTAGGCCGAAGTTGCGGATGGCCCGTTTCATGTATTGGAGGTAGGCACCGCCATGGCGGGCTTCGTCTTGGCTGAGTTTGGTGTAGATGGCTTTGATGACGGGTTCGGTGTGCCATTCGCTGGCGCGACGGTACCAGTGGTTGAGCCGGATTTCACCGCAAAAATGCATCATCAACGTCTCTAGCGCAGGGGCGGGGTCGAATTCAAAGCGGACTGCGTGCAGCTCTGCTTCGGTGGGCACCAAGTCGGGTTGGTAGCGGCGCAGGTATTCCATGAGGACCAGCGCGTGTTTTTGCTCTTCAAAAAACCAAATGGACATGAAGGCAGAGAAGTCGCTGTCGTTGCGGTTGTCACGCAGGAACATTTCGGTGGCAGGCAGCGCCGCCCACTCCGTGATCGCATTCATTTTGATGGTGGTGGCTTGCTCGGGGGAGAGGGCCGCAGGGTCGAAAAGGTGCCATGGAATGTCTTTTTCCATATCCCACCGAACCGCTTCGAGTTGTTTAAAAAGTTCTGGGTATAACATGGGTCGCTCTTTAAGTAAGATGCAATTTTAGTAGTGTGCGCGCTGGGCTTGGCAGGGATGGGTGCAGGAGTCCATTTCGCTAGCCCAGTTTTAGCGGCCCTATGGCGGGTGGGACTTCCTAAGTCTTGGGCGACTGTCTGTGTTGCTATCTTTTATAGTGGCTTTCATAGTGACTTTTGTAGTCGCTTTCATTGGGTGTTGTGGGTGACGCCTTTTAAGTGGTAAAAAATTTAATTTTCATGAAAATTGCAATTGTTGGCTCTGGAATTTCGGGTTTGGCCGCCGCGCACCGTTTGCGGGGGGTGGCAGCGCTTACTTTGTTCGAGGCGGGGGATTATTTTGGCGGCCACTCGAATACGGTTTCTGTGACCTTGCCTAGCCCCCAGGGTTTGCTAACCCATGGTGTGGATACCGGATTTTTGGTCTTTAATGAGCGCACTTACCCGCATCTTGTGGCTTTGTTTGCAGAGTTAGGGGTGCAGTCCAGTAAGTCGGATATGTCGTTTTCGGTGCAAGTTCCAGGTGCCCATACTGTGGGCTCGGTGGGCGGGACGCTGGAGTGGAGTGGCAGCTCTTTGGATACGGTATTTGCCCAGCGCGGCAACTTGGCGAGTCCGGGGTTTTTGCGGATGTTGCGCGATGTGCTGCGTTTTAACCGTTTGGCCACGGGCATTGCGTTGCAGAGCAAAGACCCAGCGCCGTCCCAGTCGATGAGCGCGTCTATGCGCCAGTCTGTGGCGGATTTTTTGGTGGAACACCGGTTCTGCGCGGCTTTTCGCGATTGGTATCTTTTGCCGATGCTGGGTTGTATTTGGAGCTGTCCGACCACGCAGATGCTGCAATTTCCGGTAGCGACCATGGTGCGGTTTTGCCATAACCACGGCTTGTTGCAGGTGCGTAACCGCCCGCAATGGTGGACGGTGACCGGCGGCGCGCGCAATTATGTGGAGAAAATGGTGGCCCCGATTGTGGACAAGCGCTTGAATGCGGCGGTAGAGCACATTACCCGCGACGCGCAGGGGGTGTGGATTCGCGCGCAGGGCCAAACGCAGCGGTTTGACGCGGTGGTGCTGGCCACGCATTCGGACCAATCGCTGCAACTTTTGGGCGATGCCAGTGCGCAGGAGCGAGCGGTTTTGGGTGCCATTGCGT
The DNA here is from genome assembly GCA_044369275.1 of Rhodoferax sp. Taxonomy (GTDB): domain Bacteria; phylum Pseudomonadota; class Gammaproteobacteria; order Burkholderiales; family Burkholderiaceae_C; genus Allorhodoferax. The sequence continues at coordinate 4,473 of JBIPME010000061.1, read as the reverse complement.
ACCAGTCCAACCGTGCGGTATTGCACACCGATACCTCGGTGCTGCCGCAGCAACGCAAGGCATGGGCGGCGTGGAATTACCAGCGCGCCCAGCCTTCGCGCACCAACGAGGGTGGCGACATGCAGGCGAATCGGGTGTGTTTGCACTATTGGCTCAATCGGCTGCAGCCGCTGCCGTTTGCGCAGTCGGTGGTGGTTTCGCTCAATCCTTTGCAAGCGATTGCCCCTGCGCACACGATTGGCAGTTATGACTACGCGCACCCGGTGTTTGATTTGGCCGCTTTGCGTGCGCAAGCGCAGGTGCCCGCTTTGCAAGGGCAGGGGAATACGTTTTTTTGCGGCGCATGGACGGGTTATGGTTTCCATGAGGATGGCTTGAAGTCGGGTTTGCAGGTGGCGGGTTTGGTTCAACAGGCCTATGCCTTGGGCCCTGCGGTGGCCGCATGAGCATGGGCGCAGCGCCGTTGGCCATGATTGGTTTTGGCGAGGTGCGCCACCGGCGGCATAAGCCCGTGGTGCACGCGTTTCGCTACGCCACCTATTTTTTGTGGTTGCCCATGCGCAGTTTGCAAAAGAATGGCCCAGGGGCTTTGGCACGCAACCGGTTTGCGGCTTTGAGTTTTTACGATGCCGACCACGGCGATGGCCGCAGTGCGGCGCAAGGCGGGGCTTTGGCTTGGTTGGATGCGTTGTTGCGCAGTGAGGGCATTGCCGATGCCGATGGTGAGGTGTGGCTGCACTGTTATCCGCGGGTCTGGGGCTATGCCTTCAAGCCAGTGAGTTTTTGGTACTGCCAGCGTGCCGATGGCAGTTTGCGTGCGGTGGTGGTGGAGGTTAACAACACGTTTGGCGAGCGCCATTGTTATGTGTTGGACGCGCCGCAGTGGGGCGTGGAGCAGCAGGCGCGCAAGGTGTTCCACGTTTCCCCTTTTTGTCCGGTGCAAGGGCGTTACCGCTTTCGTTTTATGCGCACGCCCGATCTGGGCCGCACGGTGGCACGCATTGACTATGACGATGCGCAGGGCCCGCTCTTGAGCACCAGCGTCAGCGGTGCGCTGCAAGCCTTGGGGCCTGCCAGTGTGCGCCGTGCGGTCTGGCGCTATCCCGCGATGACGTGGGGCGTGGTGGCCCGGATTCACTGGCAGGCGCTGCGACTTTGGCTCAAGCGGGTGCCATTTTTTCGCAAGCCCAGCCCACCGAGTGCGTTTACCAGCCGTTGATCTGGGGCATTAATCGAGAGCATTCATTCAGGGCATTCCCAAGCGCCAAGGTTTGCCGCTTTGCAGCAGGCGCGTGCTGCGGGGCTGGAGGCGGTAGACGCGTTTGCCTTGTGCCAAGACTATGCGCAAACGCGGCGCCGCTGGAGCCACGCATTGGAAGCCCCGCGCAAGCAGGCGCTGGACAGCGGTTTTGATGGGCGGCGCATCAAAATTTAGGGGTTTTACCTCGCCTATTACATAGCTGCATTGGATGAAAACAATTTCGCTGTGTACCAGCACACCCTAACAAAACCTGCCTGAACGCCTTTTGCGCTTGCGCTGCCTCATTAGGAGGCAAGCACTGGATAAATTTGCATAAAACGCCGCCACGGTGTTGTTTCGCTGTGCAGTCGCGGATTTTGTCCCAGTGCAAGATTGTAAATAAATTGTAAATTTTGAATAAATTTATTCAATATATGTGTTTGAATAATTTTTTAAATCATATTTTTTAATTAGTTCAAAGCAAGACTTTTATTTAATTTTTTCCATCTTATGATCATATTTCAATCATGTTTTGATCATGTTAATCAATATTACCTATTTAAAAATAACGATAGGAAAATCATTTTGATTCGAGGGCAAAGATAGATGGAGGTTTTATTATGTATTCAAAATCTAACGTTTTAAGGGTTTTGTTTCGGGCTTCTCTGGTGTTTGTGGGGTGTGCAATGACAAATATAAGTATTGCGCAGGAGTCTGTGGTTAATAACAATAAGAAGACAGGAAAAAAACAAGAAACTCTGGGTAATGCTTATTCAAGAGAAACCGGCTTAATACCGCGAAACACTCGAATTACATTTTTTAGACCTGGTTTAGGTGATGAAAAAGATACCTCTAGTATCGAAATTAATGGTGATTACCATGTTTCTTTGCAAAACGGTGGATATTCTGATTTGTGCGTGACTGCAAAGCATGTTTTGCTGAAATTGCAGACGATTCTTCCCAATGGTGATAAATCTGCTGTGTCTTCGCTGGATGCCGACCTGCGCCCCAGTGATGACCTGTATGTGCGGGTTCTGCCGAAGGGTGGCATGGCACGTATGGAGCTAGTGAGCCCCGAAGCTGCACAAGCCGAACTGCTTGAAACACGGCGTCAAATGCACACGGTGAGCCGTGTACACAGTGCCGTCGCATGCGATCTGGTAGCGCCAAAATCGCCGGTTCAAAGTGTGGCTATCAACACCGTTGAAGCACGTGCGCCCGAACAGGAAAAACCAGTATTTTACGAATCTATTAATAATTTATTTCAATTTAACCGCGTAGACATGGGCGGTTTGTTGGGTAAAGGCAGGCAAGAGCTAGCGCAAGCGATTGAGAGATTAAAACCCCAATTGGCGAATTCCAGTCAGGCCAAGATTGAAGTGATTGGGTATTCTGATTTCATAGGCAAGCTCGAACAAAAGCAAAAGATTGCATTAGAGCGCGCCCATACCGTGCGCATGTTCGCGATTCAACTCGGTATTCCTGCCGAAAAAATATCTAGCCAAGGCCGCGCTGATAGCGAGCCCGTGGTTGGCCAATGCACCAACGTTTTGAATGTTCGCAATATTCAGTGCAACCAAGCCAATCGGCGTGTCGTAGTTCAAGTTGTAACGCAATAAAACTACCACTGCCCCACATCGACACGGCTAAATAACTTTAAAGGGTTGAAAAAAATGTCAAAAGAAATTAACTTATTTGTAAATACAGGCAATGGTGAACTTGATAAGCAGTACACCGTAGTTATCACACCGGGTAGCAAAGCCAAGCCCATGGTTATCAAAGCCATTAAAGGTGCACGCTACGAATTACAAGATGTTGAAGCACAAAATGCAGGCCCCCAACGTATTCGTTTAAAGCGCGTGGGGAAAAATCTGCACATTATTTTAGAAAATCACACCGAAGCCGATTTCATAATTGAAAAATATTATGACCCTGATGTGTTGTCCAATGGCAGCAGCAAAGGCGTTTATGGGTATGCCGAAGATGGTCAGCTGTATGAGTATATTTCTGAAAATGCCAACTTATTAGAAGATACTTTTGGCTTGGCCGATTCGGGCGCTGCGGTGGCCAAGGCCTTAGGTGGTGTGGTAGTGCCCGCGAACTATGAACTCAGCAGCCTTGTGCTGGCAACGGTTGCGACCGGTGGCTTTTCTGCCGCGGGTCTCTCGGTGGGGGCTGCGGCTGCCGCCGCTGCGGCGGCTTCCGCTGGTAAAGGTGCAGCTGGCACTGCCAGCCCCGCATCTGCCAGCGCCCCGCAAGCCGCAACGGGTCAAATTACAGACAACAGTGACACGGGCGTCAAAGCAGACAATCTGACTAACAAAAGGGTGCTCGCTTTCAGTGGACAAACGAGTCCCGGTGCGATTGTGAGCATCACCCTCAATGGCCACACGTACACAGCCACCGCAGACAGCAACGGTGCCTACACGGTCGGCATGCCCAGCACCGACAGCCTGCCTGATGGGATTTACACCCCGGTGATCACAGTCACCATGCCCAACGGCGCAAGCACCACCAGCGCAGGCACCTCCTTTACGGTAGACACCAACACCAGCGGCACCGGTGGCCTTAGCCACACCGCAGGCAACGATACCGGAGCCAGTGACAGCGATAGCATCACCAGCAATACCCGCCCCGTCTTTAGCGGCACGGGTGAGCCCGGTGCGACGGTTGTTGTCGTGGTCAACGGCCAACGCATTCAAGCCCAAGTCGATGCCAGCGGCCGTTGGAGCACCCCCGCCTACAGCGATAGCCAAGGCGCAGGGCTCGGCAATGGCAGCTACAGCGTCACCCTAGAGTTCAGCGATGCCGCAGGTAACACGGTGGTCGTGAGCGCTCCAGCTATTACGATTGATAGCAACTCTGGTAATAATGCCAACGCCACGGTCATTGTCACTGGCATGACTACCGACAGCGGCTACAGCAGCAGCGACTTCATTACCAATGACAACCTGTTGACCTATAGCGGCACGGTGAGCAACTTCACCGCCAATGGCGACAAGGTCAAACTCGAACTCTTGGCCGCAGACGGCACCACTGTGGTTGCCACCACTTACGTCACCCCTACAGCAGGCACCTGGACCTGGGCCTACGAGACATTGCAGGCGGACGGTCAATACACCCTGCGCGCCACGATAGTGGATGCCGCAGACAACCGCGTGAATAGCGCCACGGCAGGTCAAGACACGCAAGTGATCATCGTCGACACCAGCGGCTCAACTAGCCAACCCGGT
>JBIPME010000060.1:0-7931 GCA_044369275.1 Rhodoferax sp. | reverse complement strand
TTGATCGGTTTTTCAAAAAATGGGGTAATCACTTTGTTTTTTGGGTTTGTGAGTTTCACTTTATAGCTTATTCTAATATTTGCCTCTCCTATTTTTTAGGCGTTTTGCCAAAAAAGTAGGGATAGATACTAGGGATTACCCTGCAAAGCAGCGTGCATCCCTTAAGTTTGGTGCAATTTACAAAACACCCGAAAACGCACTCAGACGATGTAACAAAAAATTAAAAAATAATACAAAACAAAAAAGTAAATTCAAAAAATGTATTTATAGTTGCTTTTTTGGTTTTTTATATTTTTCTTTTGAAGAAATGATTAAAATTAAAAATACCTTTTAAACCGAATGAAATTTTCATGAATAAGTTTATAAAAGTAGCATTTATTTTTTTGTTTATGCTTCAAACCCATGTATTTGCCCAACCTGGGCTAGTGTATGAAGCTGAGGAAAATTCGAATACCCAGCTGTACTCTTTGGCGCACCAAGGCATGGAGCGGTGGAAGAAAGAAAAAAAGAGCCGTTATTTCGCAGTCAAAGTCGAAAAGTCTGAAGAGGTAGAGGCGGCTATTCGCCAGTTGATCGCGCAAGGTGCCAATCCGGTGATTGCGTCGGGCGCACATTTTGGAGATGTGGTTGACCAGCTGTCCGAGGAGTTTCCTAAAGTAAATTTTGTCAATTTGGATGAGGAGGTCGCGGGCTCTAATGTTGCATCTTTTGTCTTCAAAGAAGAGGAAGGTGGGTTTTTAATGGGCTATTTGGCAGCACTTAGCAGCAAAACGGGGTTCGTCGGGTTTGTAGGGGCTATGGATGTGCCCTTAGTTCGCAAACTGCAATGCAGTTTTACACAGGGCGCCAAGGTAGCCAACCCGGATGTGATGGTGTTTAACGATATGGTGGGGGCTTCCAATGACGCTTGGAATATGCCCGCCAAGGCATACCGCTTGGCCAAAGCGCAGTTCGCGCAAGGGGTTGATGTTATTTTTGCAGTCGCAGGGGAGTCTGGTATCGGTGTCTACAAGGCTGCCAAAGACAACAAGAAGCATGCAATTAGCATGAACAAGGTTAGTGCAAATCCTTTGTATTCGGATGCGCTTTTAAGTGCCATGACCAAGCGGCTGGACAATGCGGCATATTTGGCAGCCAGCGACTTCAAGCCCGGCCTGCAGTCCATGGGGCTCAAGGATAACGGCATGGATTACAGCATTGAGACAGGGGGCAAAAAGTTGATCAACAAGCTTTTAAAAGAGCGGCTGGAGTCGATGCGGAACACAATTTCCAGCGGCAAAATGAGGGTGATCGACTACACGCTCAAGAACGTTTGCCGTTAATGCGCTGAAACTTGAGGTGCAGTAACTTAAATGTGCAACAACTTCTCTGCAACAGGACGCAGGCTTGGCGTGCAGAGAGGTTTGTCGCAGTCCGCTTGATGGGCTCAAACCCAGTTGCGTGGCGCTAAGAAGGCTTGGGGGAGCGCTGCTTCCACGGAGTTGGGCTCTGGCGTAAATTGGTATTGCCATGCAGCCAAGGGTGGCATGGAGAGCAAGATGGACTCGGTTCTGCCGCCGGACTGTAGGCCGAAATGGGTGCCACGGTCCCAGACCAGGTTGAACTCCACATAGCGCCCGCGCCGGTAGAGTTGGAAATGGCGCTCGCGCTCGCCATAAGGCGTGCTTTGGCGGCGTGTGACGATGGGCAAGTAGGCACTCAAAAATGCATCGCCTACGCTTTGCAGCATCTCAAAGCTGCGTTCTTGGCCTAGCTCGGAGAAGTCATCGAAGAAGATGCCACCAATGCCGCGTGCTTCATTGCGGTGTTTTAGGAAGAAGTAGGTGTCGCACCAGTCCTTAAAGCGGGGGTATTTGTCTTCGCCAAAGGGGGTTAGTGCGTGTTTGCAGGTTTGGTGGAAGTGGCGTGCATCTTCTTCAAACCCGTAGATGGGGGTGAGGTCCATGCCGCCACCAAACCAGCAGACTGGCGCTTGTGCGCTGGGTCGGGCCATGATCATGCGCACATTCATGTGCACGGTGGGCACATAGGGGTTGCGGGGGTGAAATACCAGTGACACGCCCATGGCCTCAAAAGGTGCGCCAACCAGCTCGGGGCGGTGTTGGGTGGCGCTGGGCGGTAACTTGGCACCACTGACGTGCGAAAACCCGCAACCCGCACGTTCAAAAACACCACCGTCTTCCAAAATAAGGGTCAGGCCATTGCCTTGCAAAGGTTCGCCCACGGCCTTTTCCCACGGGTCTGCTTTAAAAGGACGGTTGTCCAGTGCGGCAACCGTGTTGGTAATGGTGGTTTGCAGCTGTTGCAAGTAGCTGCGCACCACATCGGCATTGAAGTGCGTTGGGGAAGGGTTCATTGCGAGGTCCATGGATGCGATGTAGGCCGCATGAAATTCAAAGTGATTGCACTAAGTTTTGGCGGCCCTAAAGCCAATGTCGGTTCGGAATTGCATGCCGTCAAAGTGAATGCCTTGAATGAGCTGGTAGGCACGCTGCTGCGCTTGGCGCACATTGTCGGCCAAGACGGTGACGCACATGACCCGCCCACCCGCCGTGCGCAGCGTGCGGTTTTCAAGGCGTGTACCGGCGTGAAATACGGCGTAGTCATCCCCGTCGGGCAGCGTTGTTGTAATGGTGTCGCCACTGCGCGGCGACTCGGGGTAGCCGGGTGCCGCCAAGACCACGCCTAGAGCGGTGCGGCGATCCCATTGGAGCTCGATTTCATCGAGTTTGCCATGCGGGCCGGGTTCGGTCGCAGCCCATAAGACGTCTACCAGGTCGGTTTTCAGACGCATCATGATGGGCTGGGTTTCGGGGTCGCCCAAGCGGCAATTGAACTCCAGGGTTTTGATTTGCCCATGGGCATCAACCATCAATCCGGCGTACAAAAATCCGGTGTAGCTAATGCCCTCTTTTTGCATGCCCGCAATGGTTGGCAAGATGACTTCGCGCATGGCACGCGCATGGACTTCGGGCGTTACCACGGGCGCGGGGGAATACGCGCCCATGCCGCCCGTGTTGGGGCCTTGGTCTGCATCGAGCAGGCGTTTATGGTCTTGGCTGGTGGCCAAGCTGAGCACGTTTTTACCGTCGCACATGACGATAAAGCTGGCCTCCTCGCCTTGCAAAAATTCTTCAATGACCACGCGTGCACCAGCCTCGTTGTGCTGTACGCCCAAGCCGTTGTCGACCAACATGGTGTCAATGGCGGCATGGGCCTGCGCCAAGGTCATGGCCACGACAACGCCCTTGCCCGCGGCCAGGCCGTCGGCCTTGACCACGATGGGGGCGCCCTGTTGGTTCACATAGTCGTGCGCAGCCTGGGCATCCGAGAAGGTGGCAAACGCGGCCGTAGGGATGGCATGGCGCTGCATGAATGCTTTGGAATAGGCCTTTGAACTCTCCAACTGTGCCGCCGCTTGGGTGGGGCCAAATATGCGCATGCCTTGGGAGCGAAATGCATCGACCACCCCCGCAGCCAAGGGGGCCTCAGGCCCGACGATGGTGAGTGCAATTTTGTGGTCTTGGGCCCACTGGCGCAGTTCAAGGATGTCTGTAATGGGTACGTTTTTCAGCCTTACATCGCTGGCTGTGCCTCCATTGCCTGGGGCAACGTAGACCATCTGCACCTTGGGAGATTGCGCAAGTTTCCAAGCCAACGCATGTTCACGGCCTGCGCCGCCAATTACCAGTATGTTCATAAAACTTTCTATAGAGCCGCGTTATGGTAAACCTCTTGGGTGTCGTCCAAGTCTTCTAAAACGTCGAGTAATTTTTGCATACGCAAAGCGTCATCGGTGCTAAGTTCTATGGTATTTTCAGCGCGCATGGTGACAGACGCCACCTCCGCGACCATGCCAGCGGCCTCTAGTGCGGCCTTGACGGATTCAAATAAAGTAAAGCCGGTGAGCACTTCGATAGCGCCTTCTTCGTCCACAATGACGTCGTCTGCACCCGCATCCAGTGCCAACTCCATTAAGCGGTCTTCGTTGGTGCCGGGGGCAAATACCAGTTGCCCGCAGTGTTTGAACTGGAACACCACCGAGCCCTCGGTGCCTAAGTTGCCACCGTGTTTGCTGAAAGCGTGTCGCATTTCAGCGACCGTGCGCACGCGGTTATCGGTCATGGTATCGACCAAAATTGCCGCGCCGCCGATGCCATAGCCTTCGTAGCGTATTTCTTCGTAGCTCACGCCTTCGGCATTGCCGGTGGCTTTGTCGATGTTGTATTTCACGCGATCGGCCGGCATGTTGGCGGCTTTGGCTTTTTCCACTGCCAAGCGCAAGCGCGGATTCGCGCCCAAGTCTGCGCCACCCGCACGGGCTGCGACCGTTATCTCGCGAATAATTCGCGTCCAAATTTTTCCCCGTTTTTCGTCTTGACGGCCTTTACGGTGCTGAATATTGGCCCATTTACTATGTCCTGCCACACAAAATCCTTTAACGCCGATTGAATCAAAAAACCATTGTACGTTTCACGGTTTGGGGCTTGTGCATTTTCAGGGCCTGCGCGATGCGCACCTGAAAGAACTCAACCCCAAAAAATGAAAAATTTCAAAAATTACGCCACTACTTTGTAAGAAATACGAAAATTAAAGTGTTTGTTGCACCACAGTGCCTAAGCGCAGCGCGTATTTGCTGCGCGCATCCAAGGTCTCGATTTGTACGGTTGCAGCGTGTTGGTGGTAGACGTGCTCCTTAAGCCAAGCTTGCTCGGCTTGGAGCGCCTGCGCGTCGCAGAGTTGGGTGTGCCAGACTTTTTGCTCGCCATTCCAGCGGTAGGAGCGGGCTTTGAGCAGGTCTTTGGCCTCGAAGGGGGCGTTGGTGGCTTGGATGCGGTAGCTGGGTTGCTGCGCGGCCAAAATGAGCTGGGCCAATCCGGTATGCGCGGTTTTGGGCAAGGGTGCTGCCAGCACCGCCAGCAAGGCATGGCAATCGACCTCGGCCCGGTGCGCATCGTAAAACCAGCCCAACTCTAGCGCCAAGCTTTCTAGTTTGGCAGATTTACGCCCTTGGGCCTTCCAATCGATGTCGGCAAATGAACATGCCCACGGCAATTGCGCAAATGCAGCCAAGCGCTGCTCGACAAAAGGCCGGTCAAAGCCCGCGTTATGGGCAATGACGAGGTCTACGCCCTCTAGAAGCTGGGTGATGGTTGCCTCGTCCAAGCGTTGACCACGCACGTCGGCATCCGTAATGCCCGTAATGGCAACGACTTCGGGTGGTATGGGCATGCCGGGGTCTTCCAAGCCATCGTAAATTCGCACGCTGCCCACGGGCAGGCCGGTGGCGTTGTCGATATCGACTTGCAGCATGGCCAGCTCAATGATGCGGTCTTTGGCGTGGCTCAGGCCGGTGGTCTCGGTGTCCAAGACCACGATGCGCGTGACGGCTTGGCCGCTGGCAGGCGTCCATTGCAATACGGGTTTGAGTCGGCGCAGAACGCGAAAGTCAGGGCTCTGTTCTAGCTGTTGCACGCAAGCTTGTAGGTCGTGCAGATGCGGTGGCGCAGCATCTGCACGCTCTGGCACGGTGGGGGCCAACGGACGGGCCGACGGCATGCGTTTTCTCCCGGTTTTCTTGGGGACCGGCACGGGGGCTGGCATTTCGGGGAATAAATCAAGGGCAACGGGGGCAGTAATCAACGGTTCGCCTATAGGTGAAAAGCAGGGGTACGGATTATTGACCATTATGGAGGTCAATCATCCGCGCAGGTTCATGGTTGTACACCAAGGTCCGATAAAGGGGCTCCTATGCCGTGGATGTCCATGCCGACCTACCGTGCCGACGACCTACCGTGCCGATCTACCATGTCGATCTATTCACAGCGATGCGCCGCTGTGCGCCCCCTGCAATGGGCTTCTAGGACATGCCCCACGCCATGCGCAGTGCCCGGGCTGCATCGGCTTGCGCCTGGCCCGCTTGAACAATGCTGCGCCCCATTTTGATGAACTCGTGCACCACGCCCCGGTAAATTTCCAAATCCACCGCAACGCCTGCCATGCGCAAGCGGTCTGCGTACGCAATGCCTTCGTCCACCAAGGGGTCGCACTCGGCCAAGCCGATCCACGCGGGGGCGAGGTTCGACACGTCGGCGACCTGGCCGTCTTGGCACAGTCCGTCCAGCGGCGCAAAGCGCCAATCGTTGCGTTCGCTGGGCGTGTTGAGGTAGTGCGTAAAAAAATACGCCAGATGCGGTTTTTCTAACACCAGGCCATGGGCATATTTTTGGTGTGACGGGGTGTTGGCGTGCCCAGCCGTTCCGGGGTAAATCAACATTTGCAAGGCCAAGGCGATGCCCGCATCGCGTGCCAAGATGGCGCACACAGCGGCCAAGGTGCCCCCTGCACTGTCGCCCCCGACTGCGATGCGCTGTGGGTCTAGCTGTTGGGAGGCGCCCGCGTGGGCCACCCATTGGAGCGCATCCCAAGCGTCGTTGACGGCGGTGGGAAACTTCCACTGCGGTGCCAAGCGGTATTCCACGGAAAGGACGGCAGCACCCGTCAAATGGCTGAGTCTGCGGCACAAAATGTCATGGGTGTCTAGGCTGCCGATGGTGAATCCCCCACCATGGAAATAGACCAATACGGGGCTTAGTGTTTGGCCAAGCGCATGGCCAGACGCTTGATCACAAGCGTGATCAGAAGTGTGGCCAGACACGTACAGCCGCACCGGCAGCGCGTAGCCGTCGCGTGCCACCAGCGTAAAGTTTTCCACCCGCGGCAAAGCCAGGCTAGGCAGCTCTAGCACGTTCGCCCCATCCGCATAGGCTTGGCGGGCTTGCTCGGGGCTTAAGGTGTAGTAAGCGGGCAGACCGCTGCGGTGCATGCGCGCCAGCAAGCCCCGCATGGCGGGGCTGAGTTCGGGGTGTTCGGATCTGTGCACAGGCATGGGGCCATTAGCCCATTAACCCATTAGCCCATGTGCAAGCCGCCGTTGACGGAGAAGTCCGCACCCGTGGCATAGCCGCCGTCTTCGGAAGCCAACCAAGCAATGATGGAGGCGATTTCACTGGGTTCGCCCAACCGTTTCACCGGCACGGTGGCCACGATTTTGGCCAATACGTCTTCACGAATGGCTTTGACCATGTCCGTGCCAATGTAGCCGGGGCTGACGGTGTTCACCGTCACGCCTTTGGTGGCCAGTTCTTGCGCCAAGGCCATGGAGAAGCCATGCATTCCCGCCTTTGCAGCCGAGTAGTTGGTTTGCCCCGCCTGCCCTTTTTCACCGTTGACGGAAGAGATGTTGATGATGCGGCCCCAGCCTTTTTCGACCATGTCGGGCACCACTTGCTTGGTCACATTGAACATGCTGTTGAGGTTGGTTTCGATGACCATGTCCCAGTCTTCGCGGCTCATTTTTAAGAACATGCGGTCACGCGTAATGCCAGCGTTGTTCACCAACACGTCAATGCTGCCATGTTCGGCCTTGGTTTTGCTAAAGGCGTCTAAGGTCGACTCCCAATTGCCGACATTGCCCACCGAGGCATAAAAGGTAAAGCCCAGCGCTTTTTGCTCTGCAATCCACTTGCTGTGGTCGCGTGTGGGGCCGCAGCCGGCAATGACTTTAAAACCTTCTTTGTGCAAACGCTGGCAAATGGCGGTGCCGATTCCGCCCATTCCACCGGTGACGTAGGCTATTTTTTGATTCTTGGGATTCATGTGTTGCTCCATAAAAATGATTTGAAAAAGAATGGTGTTGCCTTAACCAAGCCGCTGTGGGGGCGACTGGGTAGGCAACGGTGTGAAACGATAAGAAGAATAAAAAACAATGAGAAAACAATGAGGAAATAATGAGAAGCAAGAAGGTGCTAGCGCACAACGCATTTACACCCCATTTACACCCCATTTACAACGCACACGCAGAGCCTGCGCAACGCCTAAAAAGGAGCAGCTAGCCCGTAGCACGCACGGTTAACGCTCAATCGTCAACG
>JBIPME010000059.1:0-7949 GCA_044369275.1 Rhodoferax sp. | reverse complement strand
GGCCTTTGGGCGGGAGTGATTGCTAGGATTTACGAGCTAGGGCTGCGTGTGTGGCGGCTTGAGATTCGCGACCCAGCAATTGGGCAGTTTCGCGTGGTTAAAATTTTGGATGATGGTGTAATTTTGCGTCCAAAATCCGTGCCATACTTGGCTTGATGTGGTTGAATTCCCTATGTGTTTTAAGAACTTTGGGGATTTATAGATGCCTATTTAATTATTCAGCCAGCTGCTTTATCAACATATTTTCATGGGCACCATGTCGAAGAGATTTATCTTAAAAGCGCTTTTGCTTGCCACCGCCGTCACGGTGCATGCGCATGAAAGCGATTGGCTATATTTTTCAATGAATCATTACGATACGGAGTACGCAGTGCATTTACACGCCCTGCAATTCAGGCCAGATGGATTGCTGTTGTCTGCTACCCGTTATCCTAGACTTGCGGATGAGCCTTGGACGCCGACCGAATCGAAAGCCGGTATGTACAACTATGAGCTGCGCATAATTGATTGCTTAACAGGCTTTTATGTTGGAACTGGCCTTGAATTGATCGATAAATTTGGAAAAAAGTTTGCGTCGCAGGCCTATGGTGTGCAAAAGATGGCCGAGAACTTGGTCGAGCAAGTCACTCAAGGCAGCCCGCATTCGTGGCCTAGCAACAATGAAATTCTGCTCGCGTGTGTTGCAGCATCGCACCCCACTTTAAAGGCGCAACGCGCGAAGATGGCGCGTGCAGTAGTCCCACTGATCTCACACAAGCCGTTGACAGAAGCCTTGGTCAACGAAAGCGAGAAGCTGTTCGAGCGTGCGCAGCTGCGCTACGACGTCCAAGCCATTCAGCGGCGCAATCCTGCATCAGCCCTGTCCGTGTTCGATCAGCTACGGCAGCAATACATCACGTGGCGTCAGGCTATCTACAAGCCGTACGATGCGCTATCAGCGAGTCGTACGCCGTCGCTACAGGTGCAGACTGCTGTTCGCGAGCGAATGAAAAAGATGAGTGGCTCGACAGACACAGTACGGATGATCGGCAATGGCATCATTGAGTACACATTGCGCATGCAGATTGGGTGGCACGAAGAGGTGCCCAAGAAAGCAGCTGTAGCTTATTCAAGGAGGCTCACGGTCCGTGCCGATTGCGACTCTGGTGTGAGCATGCCCTTGGAACAAGCGTGGTACGACGAGCGTGATCAGCTGCTGCTGCGCACGGCCTTTACAGCACGTAATGCGATTAAGTACGCGCAAGAGACGTTTGCCCACCAAACTCAGAACGAAATCAATCTGTGGCTGGGCATGGAAGACTACGCTGTGGCCTCTGAAGTCTGTGCATTGGCTGCACGAGCCAGTCGAACGCAAGCTGGGCAGCTGACGCAAGAGGGTAGACGCGAGCATTCCGAGCCGCTTGACTCGCGTGAGCGCTTGTCGGTCACCCAGCTAGCGCAAGAAAAGACGCCTGAAGCAATGCTGCTGAAGATTCGCGCGTTGTTGCGTGAATGGTAGCCCGTGCAGCCATGAAATTTCCGGATCGAAACCAGACAAAGATGATATTGATGAAAACCCCAAAAGACCTTTTTACCCCAGCCTCGTGGACTTTAGTCGCTGCATTGACGATGCTGTTGTTCAACACTGCGCGTGCCGAAGATGAATGTGCACAAAGCGTTGTTCCGCAAGGCGGTGTTGCGCTATCGGCCATCGAGGTGCTGTGTCCCATGAAGGATGGCTTGGCTCGCTTGAAGATCAGCGGGGTTTGGGGATTCGTTGACAAAGCAGGCAAGCTGGCGGTTGAACCGCAGTTCGATGATCTTCGCGAAATCTCAGATGGCTTAGCGGCCGCGCAACGTAACAAACGTTGGGGTTTCATCAACAAACAAGGTCGCTGGGTAATCGAGCCCATGTTTTCAAAGGCGGGCTCTTTTGCCCACGGAGTGGCGGCCGTCGAGTTCGGGGGCAAATGGGGCTACATCGACACCTCGGGCAAATGGATTATTCAACCCACGTATGAAACCGCAGGTCCCTTCAATGGAAATAGCGCTGTGGTCAGCCAGGATTATCCACGCGAATTGATGATTGACCTGACAGGCCGAGTCATTAAACGCTTCGATGCAAATGTGAACGTTTTTGACTATCCCAATGCTGCTGGACTCTATACGGCGACAGTGGACTTTGATCATGTGCTGCAGCATCGAGACGGTCGCAGCATGCCTTATCAACGGTCTGGATTTGTGCATTATTCCGAAGGCATGCTAGTGACTTCAAAAGAAGTTAAAGGTGGCGAAGACAGCCAAGAGCTGTACGGCGCGATGGATTTGAAGGGTAATTGGGCCGTGCCGCCGAAGTTTCTCTCCATCAAACCGTTTAATGAAGGGCTTGCTGTAGCGAGTCCAAGCTCGGTGAGTACAGTGCCTACCGGGGGCGCTGTAGCGAAGGCTGAGTCTGTGTATGGGTTGATCGATTCCAGCGGCATTTTCAAACTTGCTCCGACGTATGTGAGCATTGACAGTAGAGAGAAAAGTGTTCGCAATGACCACGTCTGGTACCGCGCCAAGCGCGCAGGAGATGGCGAAGACATCGTGAATGCAAAAGGCCAGGTGATTGCTGCATTCGATTGTGATGAGGTGGAAGAGGTGTCATTGTCGCGATCAGACGAACGCAACTGGGCCGTGTTGAGCGGTTGCGGACGTACTTGGGTGATTCGCGAAGGCATGCGCGCATTTTCGAGCGCAATACCTAAACCGAGAGTTCAAGCAACCGCGACCCATATTTTGCTAGCGCAAGACAACGACTTCCAGGATGCAGGCGATAAGCCCAGCAAGTTCGAATTGTTCACCGCCGCAGGCCAACGCGTGATGTCCGACGCAGATACGCGTTTTACCGAAAAGTACGACTCAATCTCTTTAATTATCCAAGGCCAAGGCCAAGGCAGCGGGTTGCCACTGGCGCTTGTAATTCGCAACTCTCACGAGACAATGCAGTTAGTGACACCGAAATACGAAATTGTGTCGAATGCGCAGTGGACTTACGACAGTGACATGGATGATTACCGTTACTTCCTCGAACGCACTCCAATCGAAGGCCCTCTGCCAATGCAGACAGCGTCCGGTTGGGGGGCGGTGGATGCGCAGGGGCAGTGGATCATCAAGCCCGGTTACAGCAGACTCACGCAGTTTGAGCACGGCGTAGCATTTGCAACCAAAGACGGCATAAAACTGATGGTCGACACCACCGGCAAAGAGCACCAGTTCCCCGAGAACGCATTCCATTTTGAGCGAGTTGCGCCGATGGTACTGCGTGGCCGCACTGAAGACGATGATCTGGTACTACTCGATCTGCGGTCGGGGCAATCAAATGTGTTGAAGTCATTCCAAGTAGACCGCATCGGCGAATTCTTCAACGGTTATGCGGCTATAGAGAAAAACTACAAATGGGGTTTGGTCGATGTGCAAGGGCGTGGGATCGTTGCGTCAATCTATGACGCTATTCAAGCGGTACATGCCGATGAAACTAAAGCGCTGATCGGGTGGATTACTGAGCGCCACATTGTCTCCGACTCCCCTGGCGACACTTTGTACGGATGGATTGATGCCAAAGGCAACGAACGCATTGCACCTCGTTATTCGGAATTGCGCTTCGATAAAAATGCCGATGCACTGATCGTGCGCGATACCGACTACCGTTATGGCGCGCTGAAAACCGACGGAAGCGTATTGATCGAGCCGCTGCACGAAAGCCTTGCGTATTTGGGTGATGGCTGGTTCGCAACGCAACGCAAGAGTTTGAGTGGCCTCGTCAATGCGGCAGGCGAGTGGGCTGCGCAGCCAGGTTTGCTGCGACTGAGTGACTTGAATCATGATCTCAGCTTCCGAAAAATGCAGCGGGGTGAACAGGTCATACTGTTCGACGGGCAAGGCCGTGTATCGACGCAGGCGCAACCGCTTGTTGTCACAGACGACGATTCGGCATCATGGTGGCCGCGCGAGATGGAAATGCCAGACGGCGAGACGAACACTGTTTTTTACGGTGTCGACTTCAAAGAACGTCTGCGCATCAAAGGCCGGGTAGACAGCTACAAGAGATTTTCCGAAGGTGTGATCGCATTTAAGCTGAACCAACCAAGCGAGCGGCAAAGCCATGGTCTGGCCGATACGAGCGGCAATGTTTTGGGGGTGTATTCCTTTATCGATATTGAAGACATGAAAAACGGATTTGCTGCGATTCAAAAAACAGTGGATGCGCCGCAGGTAAAGGGCAGCAAACGCACCGCGCGCTCGATGGACCAAGAAGGGCAAGTGCGCTTTGGCTACCTCAACCGCCAAGGTAAATTGGCCTTGCCGCCAGTTTATGAAGACGCCAGAAATTTCTCCGACGACCGCGCCAGCGTGGTCGTCCGAGGAAACATTGCCCTGATCGATACAAATGGCACGCTGCTGATGCACGGTGCTTGGCTATGCGGGCGCAAACCGGTGATCTTGGACAGCAAGAAACAAGTTATTTGGCCCACCCAAATGCGTACGGAGCGCCGTTGTTCAGCAGGGACAGGCATGTGACGGGCGAGTGACTTGGATGCAGCTGACTTGTCCGCCTCAACAAAAAGCCAGTGCCCAAAACCATGCCCCCGCTGAACCAAGTGATTCGACTGATTGCACAGCGAGGCGGTTTTTTTGTGTGCAAAGGCGATGCAGAGCCCGGTGCCAAGACCCTGTGGTTGGGCTTACAGGAGACGCCATCTTCGTCGAAGGTGCCCGCGTTATGCCCGTGAATTCGGCTTGGCGGGGCTTGTATGCAATGGGCTGCCTCTAGCCCCGTTTTAACTTTGGTTGGTACGCATTTGCTAGATAATCGTAAGCTCGCAGAGGATGGGCGTGCTCGTTATCTGTCTTCATAACATTCAAAAATATCGATGAAAAATTTTATTTCTGGCAAGTTGTATTTGCTATTGCTCGTGACCAATGTGCTGGTTTTTCTCCTCTTTCAAATAAGTGTGGGATTTACCGATCCAAGCAACCTACAGTTGTTAGATTGGGGGGCTAACTTTGCCCCATTGACGCTAACGGGAGAGCCGTGGCGCTTGGTCACCAGTGCTTTTATGCACGGAGGATGGGTTCACTTGGTGGGTAATATGAGTATGCTTTTGGTTTTTGGTGGTGTTTTAGAGCATAAGATTGGTTCTTGGCGGTTCGCTGCGGTGTATTGGCTCTGTGCCTTGGGGGGCAGTTTGTGGAGTGCCTATTGGAGCGGTCATGTGACTGTAACCCGTAATAACGGGTTTGTTGGCATAGATCCCGTATTGAGCCTTGGCGCCT
This sequence comes from Rhodoferax sp., assembly GCA_044369275.1. Classification (GTDB taxonomy): domain Bacteria; phylum Pseudomonadota; class Gammaproteobacteria; order Burkholderiales; family Burkholderiaceae_C; genus Allorhodoferax. The sequence goes on along the minus strand of JBIPME010000059.1, from coordinate 2,651 downwards.
CAGGTGCCTTAATGGGTTTGGCTGGGGCTGCCCTTTATATGTTGGTGTATGAAAGCATGGATCCAATGATGGATGGGGAAGAGGACAGCATCAGCTTTAGTTCCATTGCCCAGGTTATTGGTATCAACCTGGTGATAGGTTTCCTAGTTGAAGGTGTAGACCAAGCCGCACACATTGGTGGTTTGGTGGTGGGTTTTGTGACTATGGCTTGTATCTATTCGTATCGCGCGATGGCCACGCCTGTACGGCGTATTGCAGTGCCGATTACAGTAACGGTCTTGCTCACAGCGTTCATGGTGAACTTGGCCTTGCGTGGCCAGACTGGGGATCTGCTGCGGTGGAAAGATAACCTAAGCAAAGAGCGCATGCAGTCCCGTCAATAGGCACAATGCATGCCATGCACCATAACCTCCCCACCTTGCCCCCCACGCCCACCGGGCGCTACCGCCACTACAAAGGCGGCGAGTACCAAGTGATTGGCGTGGCGCGCCACAGTGAAACGCTGGAGCCGCTGGTGGTGTACAGGCCGCTTTACGATGACAGCGGACTGTGGGTGCGCCCGCATGCCATGTTTTTTGGGTCGTTGGAGTGGCAGGGGCGGGTGCAGCCGCGCTTTTGCCGTGTGGGGGATTGAGGACTGGGGCGTTGCAAAAAATAGCGGAAAAAAATGCAAAAAATCCCGCAAAAAACCCACAAAAATCCCACGAGCGCGGGCCTGTAAAGCGGCTGTGCCGTATTGCCTATTGCCTATTCCTTATTCCCTATTGCTTTCCAACTCCAGTGCGCCGGCGCACAAATCCGCTCTCACCCGCGTGAGCACTTCGGCCCAGTCGTTGCGGGTGGTTTGGCGGTAGAGGCGGGCGCTGGGGTACCAAGGGCTGTCGTTGCGCTCTAGCAGCCAGCGCCATTCGGGGTCAAACGGGATCAGGATCCAAGTGGGGCGGCCCAGGGCGGCGCTCAGGTGGGCGACGCTGGTGTCTACGCTGATGACAACGTCCATCAAGTCGCACAGGGCGGCGGTGTCGCTGAAGTCGCGGAGTTCCTGGCCAAAGCCGTTCAGGTAAGGGGTGGCTTCAATGGTGGGGAGGTCGCTGTCGCGGGCATCGCGTTGCAGGCTGAAGTATTGCGAGCCGGGCGGCAGTTGCGCTGGGGTGGGTAGGTTTTTCAGCATCGTTTGCAGCGCCATGCTGCGGTTGTTGTCGTTCACATGACCAGGGTTGCCAGACCATGTGAGGCCAATGCGCAAAGCACCCGCATGCGACTTGGGGCCAAGGCGGGCTTGCCATTGGGCTAAGCGCTGTGGCGGGGTTTCCAGGTAACGCGGCAATTGCGGGAAGCTGTTGGCTGCATTGCGCTGCACGTAGGCTTGTGTGGGAGCTGAAAATGGCGCGGGGATGTTTTCTAGCCGTGTTTGAAGTGCCAGTGGCAGGCTCATCAAGGGGCACTGAAAATCAAGAGGCGGCAGAATTTCGTTCAATTCCACAATGCGAACGTGGGGCGGGAAGGGGGTAAACAGCCCCCGCAGTGGCGCAAGGACTTCGAGCAGTACCTTGGCACCTAGGTTTGCGAGTTCCATTGCGTAGCGAGAAAACTGAATCGCATCGCCATAACCCTGTTCGTGGGGGATAAAAATGGTTTTTCCCTCAAGTGACTCCTTGCCCAGCCAAATCGGTGCGGTGTATTTGCTGCGCGGGATATTGATACTTTTTTCCTTAAAGCGCCATTCGTATTCTTCCCAACCTTTTTCATACTCACCGAGTACCAAGTACGTCAGAGCCAGATTCCAATGCGCCGTGCTGGACTCAGGTGCCAGAGCTACAGAGCGTCTCAATTGGGTCAGTGCTTTGGGCATCTCCCCTATGTCTTTGTAGAGCAAGGCTAAGTTGGTTAGCGCTTCTTTGTGGTCAGGGTCTAGCGAAAGCGATTTTTGGTAGCTCTGCAATGCCTCTTCTGTGCGATTGAGCATCCGTAGCGCGTTGCCCCGATTGCTGTGGGCGGCTGGAAAGTTAGGTTTGATGGCAATAGCGCTGTCGCAACAAAGCAGGGCGGCCTCGTAGTGCTTCATCTTCTGTAAGACTGCGGCGTAATTGGAGAAGTAGGAGGCATCCTTGCCATTAATAGAGATAGATTTTTCAATCAAATCCATCGCTACAGTCAGGTTATCTAGCTCCATTTGCACCAACCCCAAGCGCTGGAGCAGCTCTGCATTTTCTGGTTCCTGTGCCAGCATTTGCTGGTACAGCAGCTGCGCCTCTAGGTACGCACCGCTGCGGTGTAAGGCGTCTGCTTGTAGAAAGGTTGTATTTTTTTGGGTAGTGGGCTTTGTCTTTGCGCTGCGTGGGGTCTTTGCGCTGCGTGGGGCGGTGGCGGTGTGCATGGTAGTGCGGCCTTGTGTGGCAGGTTGAAATAGTATTCAACTATGCAGCGCAAACGCAATGTATTACCCCCCTAAAAGAGGCTGTAAAGCTAGGTATTTCCATACTTCTTGCACTTGGGTTTTTTGATGGCAGTTCTGAAGCCCATGGCCACGGCAATATCCGAGGGTGACATTGTGCGCACGGACGCACGTGCGCGGGCGATTTGGTTGGCGAGATTACGCAGGCCATTGAAATGGGTGCAGACGCCGTTGACGCAACTGTGTGAGCGTTGAA
>JBIPME010000058.1:0-7971 GCA_044369275.1 Rhodoferax sp. | reverse complement strand
GTGCGGTGGCTCTGGGCGCTAAAGAGCATTTGCACCGCGGTCTCCGCGCTTTGCTCTAGCCTCTCAACGTGGTGCACCACGCGCTCAATGTGTTCGAGCACATCGCGGCTGCGAATTTGCAGCAGCTCGCGCTCGCGGGCTTCTGTGCTGCTTTGCGGTTCGGGCCAGGTTTTAACGGCTTCGTTCCAGTCTTGAATGCAGGCGCGCTGTTCTTCACAAGTTTCATCGAGTTGGTGCAAAGCCAGCCGCGTCTCCAGCAGTTGCGGCCAGTGGCCAATGCGCATTTTGGGGTCCAGAAGCTGGGCTTGCCACAGGTCCAATTGCTGGGTCAGCATTTTGCGCAAGGCCAAATAGCCGTCGACCATTTGGTTGATGATGCGCAGCATCAAATCGGCAGGGCTGGTGGGCACGCGTGCCCCAGCCGCCCGGTACTCGGTGCTCACACCCGACAGCAGCTTGCTGACATAGAGCGTGCGCACCGCGCATTCGTCAGGGTGCACCGTGAGCAGCACTTTGTCAAAGACGGCAAAGCCCACCGGGTTGGTGTTGACGCGGCGCAAAATGGTCGACCCGTCTTTGCTCTCTACAGGCGCATGCTCTGGCGCCAAGCGGCGAAACACCAGCAGGTCGTATTGCGAGGTGTAGTCGTAGTGCGAGGGCAGTTGCTGGTTGCGCAAGTCCGCAATATGCAAATCCACCAACTGGGTGCCGCACAGCCGTTGCAAGCACGCCTGAACCGCTTGTTGCTGCGCGTTGAATTGGGCCAGGGTACAGGAAATCCAAACAAAGCTCTGGGGCGCAAGGCCCTCTTTGGTCAACAGGTCCAATTGCTCCACCTCCAACACTTGGCCTGCATTGATCGTAAAAGTTCGCATGAAGATCCGTAAAAATAGTGAAAAACGTGAAACCCAAAGGCAAGGCACGCCAGCACAGACGGTGTGGTGCCTGGGTGCCTTGGTACGCCCCTGGGTGTGTATTTTTCTTTAAGCTTGGCGCAGCTTGTTGGCGGCATCGATGGCGAAGTAGGTCAAGATGCCATCGGCCCCCGCCCGTTTAAAGGCCAGCAAGCTCTCGAACATCACCGCATCGTGGTCCAGCCAGCCTTGCTGGGCGGCGGCTTTGAGCATCGCGTACTCGCCCGACACTTGGTAGGCAAAGGTGGGCACGCGGAAAGTGTCTTTCACGCGCCGCAGCACGTCCAGGTAGGGCATGCCGGGCTTGACCATGACCATGTCGGCACCTTCGGCAATGTCCAGCGCCACTTCGCGCAGGGCTTCATCGCTGTTGGCGGGGTCCATTTGGTAAACCCGTTTGTTGCTTTTTCCCAGATTGGCGCTGGAGCCCACCGCGTCGCGAAACGGTCCGTAAAACGCACTGGCGTACTTGGCGCTGTAGGCCATGATGCGGGTGTGCACGCGTTTCTCAGCCTCTAAGGCTTGGCGGATTGCACCAATTCTGCCGTCCATCATGTCGCTGGGGGCCACAATGTCTACGCCTGCGCGGGCCTGCGTCAGTGCCTGCGCCACCAAAATTTCGGTGGTCTCGTCGTTCAAGATGTAGCCGTTGGCCTCGGGGCGCAAATCAGGCAGCCCATCTTGGCCATGGCTGGTGAAAGGGTCTAAGGCCACATCCGTCATCAGGCCCAGGTCTGGAAACTCTTTTTTCAAAGCACGCACCACCCGAGGAACCAGGCCGTCTTCATTCAAGGCCTCTTTGCCGTCGTAGGTTTTCAGCGCAGGGTCTATCACCGGGAACAACGCCATGACGGGGATTTCTAAGCGCACGCACTGCTCGGCCACCGGCAATAAATAGTCCAAACTCAGGCGCTCTACGCCCGGCATGGAGCCAATGGGCACGCGTTGCTGCTGCCCGTCTACGACAAAGACGGGGTAAATCAAATCGTGCGCCGTGAGTCTGTTTTCACGCACCAAGTTGCGGGTGAATGCGTCAGTGCGTAAGCGCCTAGGGCGTCCAAGTGGAAAAGGTGCGTAAGGGGTCATGGCGCCAATGGGGTCCTGTTGAGAAGTTGAGGTGCTACTGTAAACCTAGTTTGAACCCACGCCATGCGCATTTCAGATGCACTGCAAACACACTGCAAATTCACTGCAACCGCACGCACCTGCCAATGTTTTGAACGCCTGTCTCGCAGCACCTTCGGCCAACAAAGCCCCGTGCGATGTGGGTACAAAGCGGGCCGCAGCCGCGCTACAAAGGGTCTTCTAAGAGTGAGAAAAAGGGCTGCGCTTGGGGCGAGATGTGTGCAGGCTCTGGCGGCAGCGCACTTTGCTCACTGAGCATCTCCACCGTGCAGTCGATAAAGTGCTGTAGCGGTGCCGTCAACGGCACGTCTGGCAGGGTTAGCAAAGAGATGTCCATAGCGCCGGGGTTGAGCTCTGGCACCTTGATTTCCACCACCCCTTGCAAGCCCACTTGCCCTTGCCAGACCTCGGGCACCAAGGCCACCGCATAGGTGTAGCGCAACAAGGACAGCGCGTTGCCCGTGTCGTACAACAGCATCCACTCGGGCGGCGCAACCCCCGCTGCCTCGAACATGGCTTGCAAAATGCTAGAGCCCCCTTTGTGCCGCGAAACCGACATAATCCACTCCAACTTAGACAGCACTTCCACTGTGGGGTTGGAGCGAATGGGGTGGTCTTCGCGCACCATGATTTTCAAAGCAAAACTGTGCAGCCGCTGCACGTTGAACTGGTCTTTAAAGGCGTCACCCACCACGCCTACAAAAGCGCAATCGACCGCGCCGCTGCGCAGCTGCTCCACCGCACGGGCGGTAACACCATCTAACAGGGTCAATTGCACACGCGGGTAGCGGTAGCGGAATTTTTTAATCGCCCGGCCAATTTGCTCAAATGAAATCATGGGCGATATCGCTGCACGGATGGTGCCGCCCGAGGTGTGCGCCGAGGCGTTGAGCTCTTCAGACGCCAACTCCATTTGCCGCGAAATCAAGTTGGCCCGAACAAACAGCCGCTCGCCCACAGGGGTGAGGCGCACGCCTCTTGAATTGCGCACCAGCAGTATCACCTCAGACTCTTCCTCAAGCTGGCGCAACGACTTGGTCAACGCAGTCTGAGAAACATGCAGCGCACGCGCGGCAGAGCGTATGCTGCCATGCTCGACCACCGCCACCAAAGCCCGCATCTGATGCAAACGCAAATTCATTTTTTACTCCCTTAGACTTGCACGAAAAATTTCCTATATTTCTTCAAATTTTGCGGGGTAGGATTAATTTACAGCAGCCATTTTGAAAACAGTCTATTCCCGAGTTAAACCGACACCCTGCGCGCTATACAAATTTATATTTAAACAAATAATACCATGCACAAACAAAAATTTAGCCACCCAACCAAGCGCAAACGCCCACACCAAAAACACCCCTCAATTGATAAAAATCAAATGCTTATTCTGCAACGCAATACACCGCATTAACCGCAGCAGCACGCGCATGGCGAAACGCCCCACCGAAACGACAACACACCCGCCAAAGCGCTAATGTCAGCCAAAATTGCAACCATAACCCCAAACACGCCCAAGCCCACATACCCCACACAAGCACACACACACCATGCAAGCACCTAGCCCACCCCCCAGCGCAACGGCTGTACCCCATTCTGTCGACGTCATCGGCGCCTGCCCCCACGACTGCCCCGACACCTGCTCCATGGTGACCACCGTGCGCGACGGCATTGCCATCAAAGTGCAGGGCAACCCCCTGCACCCGCACACCAACGGCGCACTGTGTGCCAAAGTGTCGCGCTACACCGAGCGCAGCTACCACCCCGAACGCTTGCTGCAGCCGCTGCAACGGGTGGGCCCCAAAGGCAGCGGCCAATTCAAACCGGTGTCGTGGGAAGAGGCCCTGAGCGCCATTGCGCAGCGGCTCCAAGGCATTGCGCGCCACGATCCGCAGGCCATCTTGCCCTACAGCTACGCCGGCACCATGGGGCTGGTGCAGGGCGAGAGCATGGCCGGGCGGTTTTTCAACCGCTTGGGCGCAGCCGAGCTAGACCGCACCATTTGCGCCTCGGCGGGCAGCACTGCCTTGACCCACACCTTGGGCGGCAAACTGGGCACCAAGGTGGAGTTTTTTGCCGAATCCAAACTGATTTTGATTTGGGGCAGCAACTCCATTGGCAGCAATTTGCACTTTTGGCGCTACGCACAAATTGCCAAACGCAACGGCGCCAAACTCATTTGCATAGACCCCCGCAAAACCGAAACCGCCGACAAATGCCACCAGCACATCGCGCTGTTGCCCGGCACGGACGCCGCTTTGGCACTGGCCCTGATGCACGAACTCATCACGCACGACTGGCTGGACCACGACTACATTGCCCAGCACACCCTGGGCTGGGAAGCCCTGCGTGCACGGGCCTTGCAATGGAGCCCCGAGCGGGCGGCGCAGATTTGCGGCATCAGCGCGCAAGAAATTACCGCACTCGCCCAGGACTATGGCCAAACCTGCGCAGCCGGCCAACCCGCCGCCATTCGCATGAACTACGGGCTGCAACGGGTGCGCGGGGGCGGCAACGCCGTGCGGGCCATCGCCTGCTTGCCCGCACTCACCGGCGCTTGGCGCCACCGCGCAGGCGGGGTGCTGCTGTCGAACTCCAGCGCCTTCCCCGTGGACGATGCCGCCTTGGAGCGGCCCGCGCTTCGCCGCCAACCGGCAAGCCGCAAAATCAACATGAGCACCATCGGCGACGATTTACTGCGCACGCAGCCAGACAGCGGCCAGCCCTTGGTGCAGGCACTGGTGGTCTACAACAGCAACCCGGTCGCCGTCGCCCCCGACTCCAGCAAAGTCGTGCGCGGCTTTGCGCGTGAGGACCTGTTTACGGTGGTCTTAGAGCACTTCCAAACCGACACCGCCGACTACGCCGACTACGTGCTGCCCGCCACCACCCAGCTAGAGCACTGGGACATCCACTGCGCCTACGGGCATACCGATGTGCTGCTCAACCGCCCCAGCATCGCCCCCCTGGGCCAGGCCCGCCCCAACACCCAAATTTTTCGCGACTTGGCGCGCCACATGGGCTTTACCGAAGCCTGCTTTGCAGAAGACGACCTCTCCATTGCGCGCAGTGCCTATGGCGCACAGGTCGACTTTGACGCCTTGCTCGCGCACGGCTTTGCCAGCTTGGCCCTGCCCGATGCGCCCTTTGCCCAAGGCCAATTCCCCACCCCTTCCGGCAAATGCGAATTCTTTAGCCCCGCGCTGCACGCCATGGGCCAAGACGGCCTGCCCGACCACCTGCCCAACTACGAGGTCGCCAGCACCAACCCGCGTTTCCCACTGGCCATGATCTCGCCACCGGCGCGCAATTTTCTCAACAGCAGCTTTGTCAACGTCAAAAGCCTGCGCGACATCGAAGGCCAGCCCTTGCTCGAAATGAACGCGCAAGATGCCCAGGCACGCGGCATCGTGTCGGGCGAAGTGGTGCGCATCTTTAACGACCGGGGTAGCTACCAGTGCGTGGTGGCGGTGAGCCCACGTGCGCGCGCGGGCGTAGTCCACGGCCTGGGCATTTGGTGGCGCAAGCTCGGCATGGATGGCAAAAACATCAACGAAGTCACCAGCCAACAGCTCACCGACATGGGCCGCGCACCCACGTTTTACGACTGCGCGGTCCAAGTGCAACGCCAGCCGCCCGCCACGCCATAGCCCTAGCGCTGTCCTGTACAGCGCTGTGCCCAGTGCCTAAACACAGCGCTGCACAGGCTCCCAACCTCAGCGCTCGCGTGCCACCCTGGTTTGCGGAAAATTCAGCAACCGGGTGGCGATCAGCGTTTCCATAAAAAAGCCCAGCAAAGACAGCATAAAGCACACCAAGGCTGCCAAAAAACTCACAATCGACCAGCGCAGCACGGGCAAATCGATAGTCTCGCCCAAGAACAGCACCACCACCGTGGCACAAATTAAAAACGCGCACAAAGTCAACAAACCAATGCTGCTGTTGGCCAGCAAACCGCGTTTGCGCAACTCGCGCAGCTCTTGGCGAAAGCGCTCTTGGTGCGCGGCTTGCGTGCCATTGTCCAGGTGCGACTCCACCAAGCGCGCCCGGTCAATAATGCGGGCCAGCCGGTTCGCCACCACCCCGATCATGCCGGCCACGGCGGTTAGCAAAAACACGGGCGCTACCGCTAACTGAATACCGTGCGAAATGTTGCTTGCATCTATCTGAAAAACCATGCGGTACTCCTTGCGTCATGGGCGCAGCAAACAGTTACAGCGCCCTCTCCCCACAACCTTACCCCACAACACCGCCTCACAACCTTAGCCCACAACACAACATCCATACACGTGCACAATGGCAACACCTTACAGCCCCGTGCCGTGCCCAAGCCAAGCCAAGCCAAGCCAAGCCAACCAACCCAGCCACCCACGAGACCTGCCATGCCCATTTGGAAAAAACCCGTCACCGTCGAAGAACTGACCCGCAACAGCCACAACACGGCGGTGTCGCATTTAGGCATCGAATTCTTAGAAGTGGGCGACGATTACCTGCGCGCACGCGTGCCCGTTGACGCCCGCACCCGCCAGCCCTATGGCCTGCTGCATGGGGGTGTATCGGTGGTACTGGCCGAAACTTTAGGCTCCTGCGGCGCGTACTGCGCCAGCCCCGAAGGCCACCACGCCGTGGGCTTGGACATCAACGCCAACCACCTCAAAAGCGTCACCACCGGCTGGCTCACGGGCGTGGCGCGTGCCGTGCACCTGGGGCGCACCACCCAGGTTTGGCAAATTGACATGCGCAACGACGCGGGCCAACTCTGCTGCGTCTCGCGCATCACCATGGCGATTTTGGCGCCTACAGCGTAGGGCACGCTAGAGGCCAAAGCTTAGGCAAACGCATTAATCCACGCATTCGCCAACGCAAAGCTCCGTACCCAAGCCTGCGCCCCCGCTTGGGGCGGCACGGGGCCTGGCTTGGTTTGCATACAACGGGCTGCAACTGCCGCAACGGCGTTGGCCGCACCGAATGCGACAATCCCCGCATGAACTCTGCACCGCACCCCCTCGCCCCTGGCGCTTTTGCGCCCCTGCAAAACGACAGCTTTTTACGCGCCTGCTTGCGCCAAGCCACCGACCACACCCCCGTATGGCTGATGCGCCAAGCGGGCCGCTACCTCCCCGAATACTGCGCCACCCGCGCCAAAGCCGGCAGCTTTATGGGCCTGGCCACCAACAAAGACTTTGCCACCGAGGTCACGCTCCAACCGCTAGAGCGCTACGCCTTGGATGCGGCCATCTTATTTAGCGACATCTTGACCGTGCCCGACGCCATGGGTTTGGGGCTGTCTTTTGCCCAAGGCGAAGGCCCGCGCTTTGCCCACCCCGTGCGCGACGAGGCCGCCGTGGCCAAACTCGAGGTGCCCGACATGGCGCGCCTGCGCTATGTGTTTGATGCGGTCACCTCGATTCGACACGCCCTGCAAGGCCGCGTTCCCCTGATCGGCTTTTCCGGCAGCCCTTGGACCTTGGCCTGCTACATGGTAGAGGGCAAAGGCTCAGACGACTACCGCTTGGTCAAAACCATGCTCTACGCACGCCCCGACCTCATGCACCGCATGCTCGACATCAACGCCCAAGCCGTGGCCGCCTACCTGAACGCGCAAATCGATGCTGGCGCCCAAGCCGTCATGCTGTTTGACAGCTGGGGCGGCGTGCTGGCCGATGGCGCGTTCCAAACCTTCTCCTTGGCCTACACCGCACGCGTGCTGGCCCAAGTCAAACGCACGGGTGCCGACGGCAACACCGTGCCGCGCTTGGTCTTTACCAAAGGCGGCGGCCTGTGGCTGCAAGCCATGGCTGCACTCGATTGCGAGGTGCTGGGGCTGGATTGGACCGTGAACCTCGGCACGGCACGGGCCTTGGTGGGCGGCAGCGAAAACGGGCCCGGCAAAGCCCTGCAAGGCAATATTGACCCCAACGTCTTGTTTGCACCGCCT
>JBIPME010000057.1:0-8052 GCA_044369275.1 Rhodoferax sp. | reverse complement strand
GTCACGTCATCTCACTGGGGGCATGCTGGAGGCCTCGCACCGCGAACCCTGCCTTGACTACACACAGCTATTAAAAGCCGTGCAATTTGCCACCCGAAACATGCAAGACGTTGAACGCGCATTTCGCCTCATGGTGTTCAACGTGCTGTCACACAACAAAGATGATCATGTGAAAAACTTTGCGTTTCTTCACGACAGCAAGCATTGGCAATTTGCCCCCGCCTTTGACCTTACCTTCAGCGGCGGCATGAACAACCAGCACACCACCGCCATTGCGGGCGAAGGCAAGCCAAGCCTAAAAGCGATTCAAAAAGTGGCTGAGGGTGCAGACATCAAACACTGGCAAACCATCGTGGATGAAGTATTCAATGCCGTAGCGCAATGGCCACAGTTTGCACAGGCACAGGGTGTGAGCCCAGCCATCACCGCTCAATACATGGCAGCCATGCAACACGAACCGTGCTTCGCACAACTTAAAGGATAAAAGCTAGCGCCAATCAACCCGCAGTCACCGCCACCGACTCCGTGAGCCCGTTGATTGTGGTGCTGGCCTGGGCTGCGGTGGGCATTCCCATGCCATGGGGCGTGTACCGCACGCTGCAAAGCGTGGCCAAGTTTTTTGCCTGATTGGCTTTCGCGTTACAACAAGCGCCGCAGGCTTTTGGGTTGCGGGGGCGTGAGTTGCGGGTGTTTCTATAGACATTTACGCTTCAATTTTGAAGCAATAAACACCATTTTTCGCTTCACTCTCTGAATGGATACATGCAGAGAGTGCATTTCGCCTGATCCCGTTCAGGCGCCATTCAGGGGCCATTTGATTCGCGGCATACAGCGCATGCAATCCGAGTTGCAAGCCACCGCTGCATAAGCGCCAGGTCCAGCACATCCGAGAAAACCGCCCCCTTAGCACAAGCCCGTGCGCAGCAGCGGCGCGGGCTGCGCCGCCAGCGCAATTACTCCTTCAACACCATGTCAATGCACATCACCGCAGCGAGAATCAACAAGCGTCGTGGGTCTGCTGCGCCTACGCTGGGGCTGATCGACAGCATGTAGTTGTCGGCACTGGTGAACAGCTCTTTGCCCAAACCCGCCCACTCTTTGGAGACGTGGGCGAGTTCGACGTCGCCGTTCATGAATTTGAAATCCCAGCTACTCCATTTGCCTTTGAGGGTGCAAATATGTGCCCCTTGTGCGTCGACCACGTCGAACTTTCCGCCAATTGAAAAGAATTTTTGCTGGAACCGACCTACGATTTGGCCGTGCTCGTCCAAGACGTTGACTTTGGACAAAAACAGTGAAACACCACGTTGCACGGACAGCACTTTTGCGCCTTCTGGTGTGGTAATTTCAACGTTGAACGGCGTCATACGCTTGTAATCGGTAAAGCGCAAAAGTTTGGTAATGAAGCCCAAATGGGGCTCGCGGCACTCCAGAATTTTTTGCTTGGTATCGGGGTCGAAAATGTCAAAGTTGTTGGCGGCTTTGAACATGCCAACGTGTTCTTTGACAAGAAATTGGTTGCTACTGAGTGTGTTGTGCATAATTTTTTGTGTTTTTAGGTGTCCGCATTGGGACTTATGGGGACTTGATGGTTTTTAAGATTTTTAATTTGGAATGCTGTATTCCGAGCCGAATGATACTGCCATAGACCGCCCTAAAATCAGCACACCCTTCGAAAGCCCAAGCGTGTTACTCCTGATCGTATTACTTCCCCTTTTACTAGGCACTTTGACCACTGGCTGGCTGGGCCTTAGCTCGCGCCGGGGGGCGGCTATCGCGGCAGGCGGGGTGACTGCCTTGAGTTTTGCGCTATTGCTGGGCTGTGCGCTGCCACTGCAGCCGGGCGCAGAGCTGCTGCAAACCGTGCCTTGGGTGCCCGCCATGGGGCTGAACGTGGCCTTGCGGCTCGATGGCTTGGCCTTGCTGTTTGCGGGGCTGATTTTGTTGATGGGGCTGCTGGTGGTGGTGTATGCCTATTTTTATTTGGACGCACAAGACAACGCCGCCAAGTTTTTCAGCACGCTGATGCTGTTCATGGCGGCCATGCTGGGGGTGGTGCTCTCAGACAACGTGTTGCTGCTGGCGGTGTTTTGGGAGTTGACCAGCGTGTCGTCTTTTTTGCTGGTGGGGTTTTGGGGGCATGTGCCGCAGGCCCGCTCGGGCGCACGCCAGGCCTTGGCCGTAACGGCGGGGGGGGGCTTGGCGCTGCTGGCGGGGCTGCTGCTGCTGGGCCAAATAGCAGGCACGTTGGAGATCAGCCAGATGTACGCCCGCGTGGCGCAGATTCAAGCGGATGCGCGGTTTTTGCCCGCGTTGCTGTTGATTTTGCTGGGCGCTTGGACCAAAAGCGCGCAAGTGCCCTTCCATTTTTGGCTACCGGATGCGATGGCGGCCCCCACCCCAGTGTCGGCCTATTTGCACTCTGCCACCATGGTGAAAGCGGGCGTGTATTTGCTGATGCGCCTGTACCCCGTGCTCAGTGGCACGGGGTATTTTGAGGGCTTGGTAAGCAGCGTGGGCTTGGTGACCTTGGTGTTTGCGGCTTGGATCGCGATTTTCAAGCACGACATAAAGGGCCTGCTGGCGTACTCCACCATCAGCCACTTGGGCTTGATCATGTTGCTCATCGGCTTGGGCACACCGCTGGCCTGCGTGGCGGCGCTGTGCCATGTGCTCAACCATGCCATGTTCAAAGCGGCTTTGTTTATGTTGGCAGGCGTGGTTGACCATGGCGCCCATGGCCGTGATTTACGGCGTTTGGGCGGGCTGTGGGGCTGGATGCCGTGGACAGCGACTTTGTGCATGGTGGCGGCTGCGGCCATGGCGGGCGTGCCTTTGACCAATGGTTTTGTGTCTAAAGAGATGTTTTTTGCGCAAACGCTGCTGCCCCCTGCCTGGGCTCCTGGCTGGTGGGCTTGGTTGCTGCCCATAGCGGCAACGCTGGCGGCGGTGTTCGGCGTGGTGTATGCACTGCGCTTGGTGCATGGGATTTTTTTCACCCCCCCTGCTGCGCCAGTGCCGCCCAGTCAGCGCATGCCGCATGACCCGGTTTGGGGCATGTTGGCCTCCCCAGCGCTGCTGGTGCTGCTTTGCCTGGTGGTGGGTTGGTTTCCTGCATTCACGCTGGGGCCCTTGGTGCAACATGCGGCTTTGGCCCTGACGCGTGAGGCCCTGCCTGACTACCATTTGGCGCTCTGGCATGGCTGGGGCATGCCGCTGTGCATGGGTGTTTTGGCTTTGCTGGGCGGTTGGGCAGGCTACCGTTGGCTGGCGCAGGGGCGGCGTGTGGACCGCCTAGAGAGCGAGGCTTGGTTTGGTCGTTGGACGGGGCAACGCGTGTGGACGGCGGCCATGGATGGCTTGCTGGCCGTGGCGGGGCGGCTTACGCACCGTTTGGAAAACGGCAGCTTGCAGCGGTACTTGCTGTATTTTTGGGTGGCTGCATGGCTGCTGGGGGCTGCGCCCTTGCTGGGCAGCGGTTTGTCCACGGGTAACCGCGCTACGCTGCCCGCTACGCCTTTGGCACTGGCGGTGTGGCTGGTGTTGCTGCTGTCTTGCGGGGCGCTGTTGCGCTGGCAACGCAGGCGCTTTCGCGCTGTGGTCTTGGTGGGGGTGGTTGGCTTGGTGGTGGCCTTGGTGTTTGTGGCGTTTTCTGCGCCCGATTTGGCATTGACGCAATTGGCCGTCGAGGTGGTGTCTACCGTGCTGCTGCTCATGGGCTTGGCTTTGCTGCCCCCGCATTCACCGCAGGAGTCGTCGGCCCTGCGCCGAGGGCGCGATGCGGTGCTGGCGGTGTTGGTGGGTGCCGGGGTGGGGTGGGTGGCCTGGGCTGTCATGACGCGGGAATACGATTCGATTGCCTGGTATTTTTTAGACAAGGCACTGCCCCAAGGCGGGGGGGCGAACATCGTGAACGTGATTTTGGTGGATTTTCGGGGCTACGACACCTTCGGAGAGATCACGGTGTTGGGCATTTCCGGCATTGGCGTGTTCGCGCTGATGCAAGGCATGCGCACACGGCGCAGCGGCACAGATGCGCGGGCACAGCGCTGGACCTTTGCCGCCACGCCCTTGCTGCTGCGCTTGGGCAGTGCGGTGGTCTTGCCCTTGGCCTTGGTGTTTTCTTTGTACATTTTTATGCGCGGCCACAATGCGCCGGGCGGCGGCTTTGTTGCGGGGCTGATCACGGCGGTGGCCTTGGTGCTGCAGTACATGGTCTGGGGCCAAGCCCATGCCGAGGTGCTGCTGCGCGCCCGAGGCGGGCTGCGCTTTGTGCGCTGGACTGCGGTGGGGCTGGGCTTGGCGGGCCTGACCGGCATGGGGGCCTGGCTTTTTGGGCGGCCTTTTATGACCAGCGCCTTTGGCCACCCGCTGCTGCCGCTGCTGGGCGAATTACCGCTGGCCAGCGCAGCGCTGTTTGATTTGGGCGTGTACGCCACGGTGGTGGGCTCTACGCTGTTGACGCTGTCCACCCTCACCGGTGCAAGCCGTGAAGTGGCAGCGCCTGATACGACAGGCGCTTTAGGCGGCAAATTAGCAGCAAAATTAGGAGACAAAGCATGGTAGGCGCGATGGCAACTTTTTTCAGCATGGAGGCTTTGGTGGCCAGCGGCATTGCCGTGGTCACCGCCACGGGGGTGTACCTGCTGCTGCGCGGGCGCAGCTTTACGGTGGTATTGGGGCTTGCGCTGCTGGGTTACGCCGTCAATGTGTTTATTTTTGCCATGGGCCGTTTGTGGCGCAATGCCCCGGCCATTGCCAGTGCCAACCCCAGCATGGCCAGCCCCGTGGCCGACCCCCTGCCCCAGGCCCTGGTGCTCACCGCGATTGTGATTGGCTTTGCCACCACGGGTTTTGTGATTGCCTTGGCTTTGCGTAACCGCTACGAAAGCGGCAGCGACCATGTGGATGGCAGCGCAGCCCCCAAGGAGCCGCACTGATGTGGGGCGCACTGATGGGAGACGCAGCGATGGGGGATGCAGGGATGTGGGATGCACTGAGCGCCGCCTATGCGCAGCACGCGCCGATGGTGTCCGTGCTGCTGCCAGCGCTCACGGCCATTTTGCTGCTCTTGCTGGGCGGGGACAGCGCAAGCGCCGAGTTGGGCATGCAGCACGGTGCCCGCGCTTTGCGCTGGCGCAGGCGCTTGGCACTGGCGTCCACCTTGCTGGGCGCAGGCTTGGCGCTGGGGCTGCTGTTGCAAGCGCAGACGGGTGTTTTGCAGATCTACCGTTTGGGCGATTGGCCCGCGCCGTTTGGCATTGTGTTGGTGGCAGACCGGCTGGCCGCCTTGATGCTGGCCCTCACCTACACCCTGGCGCTGCCCGTGCTGTACTACGCCACGGGTGGCTGGGACCAACGGGGGCGCTATTTCCATGCGCTGTTTCAGTTCCAGTTGATGGGCTTGTCTGGGGCCTTTCTGACCGGTGATCTGTTTAATTTGTTCGTGTTTTTTGAGGTGCTGTTGATTGCCTCCTATGCCCTGCTGGTGCACGGGCAAGGCCGCGAACGCATCCAAGTGGGCCTGCACTATGGGGTGCTCAACTTGGCGGGGTCTGCGCTGTTTTTAATCGCGTTGGCCATGGTGTACGCCAGCACGGGCACGCTCAACATGGCCGACTTGGCCTTGCGCGTGCCCCAGCTCCACGGTGATACGGCCCGCTTGGCGCAATCTGCGGCCCTGCTGCTGCTGGTGGTTTTTGGCCTGAAAGCAGCCATGGTGCCGCTGTCGTTTTGGCTGCCTGCGAGCTACACCGCAGCCAGTGCCCCGGTGGCGGCGCTGTTTGCGGTGATGAGCAAGGTGGGGGTGTACAGCATGGTGCGCGTGCATTGGGTGATTTTTGGCGTGCACGCGGGCGAAGCAGCCCGCACCGCCGAGCCTTGGCTGTTGCCACTGGCCCTGGCCACCAGCGTCATCGGGGTGTTGGGGGCCTTGGCCGCACACAGCATGGGCCGCTTGGTGGCCTATCTGGCCATTTCTTCGGTGGGCACCATTTTGATGGCCGTGGGCTTGCTAACCCCTGCGGCCTTGTCCGCCGGGCTGTACTATGCCGTGCACAGCACCGTGGTGACGGCGGCGCTGTTTTTGCTGGTCGAGCAAATTGCCGCACAGCGTGGCGCAACCCAAGACCACCTGCAGCCCGCACCCGCCGTGCGTGAACCCGTGCTACTGGGTTTCTTGCTGCTGCTGGGCGCAGCCAGCGTGGCGGGTTTACCGCCCTTGCCAGGGTTTTTGGGCAAACTCATGGTGCTGCAAAGCAGTGCCACGCTGCCTGCGCAAGGCTGGGTGTGGTCGGGTATTTTGGGGGTGGGGTTTTGCAGCATGCTGGCACTGGCACGCGCCGGGGTGGTGGTGTTTTGGCATGTTCAGCCCGATAGCGCACACGCCTTGCCCACGCCAGGCAGCAGCCCGCGTCTGCGGGGCTGCACCATCGCCCTGTTGGCCGTGAGCATCGCCATGGCGGTATGGGCCGCACCCTTGCAGCGCTACACCTGGGCCACGGCCCAGCAACTCAGCGACCAAAGCCTCTACACACAAGCCGTGCTGGGCGACAACACGCTGCGCAGCAGCCGCCCCTACAACGGCCTGCCCAGTGCCGCCACCACCGCATGGCCAGCAAGCCCCCCACCGGCAACAACAACCCAGCCATTCGCCACACCCCCCACGGCACCACAGGCAACCCCGAACACGCACACGCACACGCACACGACCCCGCAGGACGCCACGTCAGCCAGTGCGCGCCCTAGCGCAGCCGTAACCCCGGTGCCACAGCCATGAAAAAAACCACCCCCCCCCAGCGTACGCGCCTGTTGGCGCACCCCGTGCTGTCGCTGCTCATAGGGCTCAGTTGGCTGCTGCTGGTTGCCAGCCTGGCTTGGATTCATCTGCTTACGGCGGTGCTGTTGGCGCTGGGCCTGCCACGCGTCTTGGCAGCTTTTTTAGGCCCAGTCTCGACCCCGACCACAACGCCCCCGCCCCCCCTGCGCTGGGGCTTGGCCTTGCGCCTGATCGGCGTGGTGCTCTGGGACATTGTGCGGTCCAACTACGCAGTGGTCAGGCTGTTGCTAGGCCGCGTGCTGCCACGCCAGTCCGCTTGGCTCAGGGTCCCATTACGCAGCGCACACCCGCGCGTGAACGCCTTGTTTGCGGCGATCATCACCACCACACCGGGCACGGTGTCTTGCGTGATCGATGTCACCAACCGCTGCATTTGGGTGCATGCCTTGCACTGCGAAGATGCACCGGCCATGGTGGCCGAGATGCAAGCCCGCTACGAAACGCCGCTCTTGGCGATTTTTTCCATTCCCACAGAAAGCAGGCCATGAACTTGGAAACACTCTATTGGCTGGGCACCCAGTTACGCGCTATGTCCGTGCTGGACATGGCCTTGTCGCTGGGCACGCTGTGCATTGCGGCGGCCATGCTGCTGTGCGCCTGGCGGCTGTACTTGGGGCCGCAAGCGGTAGACCGGGTGCTCGCCTTGGACACGCTCTACCTCAACGCCGTCGCACTGGTTGTGCTGCTGGGCATGCGCTGGCGCAGCATGCTGCTGTTAGAGGCGGCTATTTTGATTGCGCTGCTGGGCTTTGTCTCTACCGTAGCGCTGGCGCGCTACCTCTGCCGTGGCGATGTGGTGGAGTAAGGCGCAGAGATCCCAGCACTTGCGCCGCAATTTCTACAATCTCACTGGCACCTCACCAGCATCTCATCGGCATCTCATCGGCATCTCGCAAGAATTTCACAAGAACCTCACAGGATTTTTTTATGGCACTTTATGTTGAATGGCTAGCGGCTGCACTGGTACTGGTGGCCTCATTGTTGCTGCTGCTCGCAGCCATTGGGCTTGTGCGTTTGCCCGACTTTTATATGCGCTTGCACGCCCCTAGCCTGCTGTCTACGCTGGGGCTCGGTGGCATGCTGCTGGCCTCCATGCTGTACGCAGCGGCCTTGGGCCACCCCAGTTTTGCCGAGTTGCTCATCACGCTGCTGGTCTTCGTCAGCTCTCCCATCAACGCCAATGTGCTGGCCCAAGCCGCCCTGCACAGCCAGGC
>JBIPME010000056.1:0-8072 GCA_044369275.1 Rhodoferax sp. | reverse complement strand
CCGTCCGCGCTGCGGGTGGTCCCGTCGCGCCCGCCGGTGGAGACTGCATGCGCTTGGTAGATTACTTTTTCGATTTTGTTGACCATATTCATTCCTTTATTTTGCAGAACGACTGCTTGCTATTGCTGAACCATGCTGAACTATTGCCCAGCCCCAGCGCGCCACCGCAGGGTGACGCACCAGAGAGGGCGCAGTATAGGTGGCGCGCAGTAACAACGTGCGACCAAGGCTTATTGCGCGGGGCTTATTGCGCAAAGCGTTTGCGGGTCAAGGCCAGGGCGATCCAAAACGCAACGCAGGCGTAGCCCAGCAGCACCAAACCATCTTGCCAGGCGTGCACGGGCCACTGGTCTAAAAACAGGGGGCGCACCAAGGCCACCGCACGGGTCAAGGGCAGCCATTCGGCCACGCTGTGCACCCAAGGTGGGAGCTGCTCCAACGGGAAGAAAATGCCGCTCAAGAACATCATGGGCGTTAAAAACAGGGTGAAGTAGTAGGTAAAGAAGTCATAGCCTTTGGCCAGTGCATTGAAGATCAAGGCCATGCTGGCAAAGGTAATGCCCACGCCCAACAAGATAGGCCAGGCCAGCAGCAGTTTGGGGCTGTGGCTAATGCCCAAGACCAGCATGACGCCCAAAATCGCGGTGACGGTGAACAGCGATTTGAAGGCAGCCCAAAGCATTTCCGCCAGCACAATGTCGTCCAAGCCCACGGGCGCATTCATAATGCCGTCCCAGGTTTTTTGCACGTGCATGCGTGAAAACGCGGAGTACAACGCCTCGAAGGTGGCCGCATTCATGGCACTCATGCATATCGAGCCACTGGCCAAAAACAAAATATAGGGCACCGCTACCGGGCCCGCGGGTCCGGCCACGGTGATGTTGCCTACCAAGGCCCCCATGCCGTAGCCAAAGGCCACCAGCCACATCAGGGGCTCGGCAATATTGCCCACCAAGCTGGGAATGGCGAGTTTGCGCCAGACCAAGAGGTTGCGCAAAAACACGGGCCAAAAGCGCAGCGTTAATGCGGGGGGACGCCAAGCGCTTTGCACTTTGGCGCGGGCTTGTGGGTTGGGGGTGTGCGTAGGGGTGTGCGTGTGTGGCAAGGTCATTTAAGCCTCCTCCCGAATTTGACGCCCGGTCAGTTTGAGGAACAGGTCTTCCAAATTCGCAGGCCGGTGCAAGGTGCGCAGATGGGGGTAGGCCTGCAAGGCCTGTAGCAATTCGCTGGCAGCGCGGGTGTAGAAGAACACCGTCTCGCCGCTGACCTCTAGCCGTGCAGCGTGCGCACGCAAGGGGCTGTCTAGCAAGGCTTTGGCACCCACGCCAAAGACCTCGACCACCTCGGGCTCTAGGTGCTGGGCAATCAAGTCGCGGGGGCTGCCTTCGGCAATTTTGCGGCCATGGTCGAGCACCAGCAGGCGCGAGCATAGCCGCTCGGCTTCGTCCATAAAGTGGGTGGTCAACAAAATCGATTTGCCTTGTTGCAAGAGCAATTGCAAGCGCTCCCACATCAGGTGGCGGGCCTGCGGGTCGAGCCCGGTGGTGGGCTCATCGAGCAGCAGGAGCTTGGGGTCGTTGACCAGCGCACGGGCCAGGCTGAGCCTGCGTTTCATGCCGCCCGACAATGCGCCTGGCTTGGCATCGGCTTTGTTGCTGAGCGAGGCGAACTCCAGCAGTTGGGGTATGCGTTGGCGTATGTACTGGCTGCTCAGCCCAAAGTAGCGGCCGTAGACCAGCAAATTTTCGGCGCAGCTAAAGTCCGGGTCCAAGGTGTCTAACTGGCTGACCACGCCCAAGTGGGCTTTGATGGCCAAGGCATCTTGGGGCATCTGCAAGCCAAAGGCTTCAATGTGGCCGCTGTCAGGGGCGGTCTGCCCCAAGCACATGCGAATGGTGGTGGTCTTGCCCGCGCCGTTAGGGCCAATCACACCCAAACACTCGCCCGGCGCAATGGCAAACGACAGGTCGCGCACCACCACGTTCTCGCCATAGTGTTTAACCAAGTTGTGGGCCTGTAACAGCGCAGCCGTGGTTGCGCCGTTGGTATGGGTGGTATTGGTGGTATCGGTTGTATTGGTGGTATCAGTTGTGAAGTTCATGGCGGTGCTCATTGGAATGCCACTTCGGCAAAGCTGCGTAATTTGCGGCTGTGCAGCTGGTCTACGCCTTGTGCGCGCAGCAAGGCGAGGGCGCGCATGCCGATGCGCAAATGCTGGTCCACGCGGGCGCGGTAAAAGTGGTTGGCCATGCCCGGCAGCTTGATCTCGCCGTGCAAGGGCTTGTCACTGACGCACAGCAAGGTGCCGTAGGGCACGCGAAAGCGAAAGCCGTTGGCGGCGATGGTGGCGCTTTCCATGTCCAGCGCAATCGCCCGGCTTTGGCTGAAGCGGCGCTGGGGTTGGTTGTCGGGCAGCAGCTCCCAGTTGCGGTTGTCGGTGCTCGCCACGGTGCCCGTGCGCATAATGGTTTTCAGGGCGGCTCCCGAGGTCTGCGCCACCTCTTGCACCGCTTGCTCCAAGGCCAGTTGAATTTCTGCCAGCGCCGGAATGGGCACCCACAGCGGCAGCTCTTCGTCTAGCACATGGTCTTCGCGCACGTAGCCATGGGCGAGCACGTAGTCGCCGAGCTGCTGGGTGTTGCGCAAGCCCGCGCAGTGGCCCAGCATGATCCAGGCATAGGGGCGCAGCACGGCAATGTGGTCGGTAATGTTTTTGGCATTGGCAGGCCCCACGCCAATGTTGACCATGGTGATGCCCGCTTTGTCCGCGCGCAGCAGATGGTAGCCGGGCATCTGCGGCAAATGCGCAAAGGGTTTGGCGGGCGCGTCGCTGGCCGCAGCGCGCAAATCGACCCGGTGCGTCACCACGTTGCCGGGCTCAACGAAAGCAATGTATTCGCTGCCCGGGTCGGCCATTGCAGCGCGCCCCAGCGCAATAAATTCATCAATGTAGAACTGGTAATTGGTGAACAAAATAAAGTTCTGGAAATACTCCGGCCCGGTTCCCGTGTAATGGCGCATGCGGTGCAGCGAGTAGTCCACCCTGGGCGCAGTGAACAGCGCCAAGGGGGCGGGCTCGCCGGGTTGGGGCACGTAAGTGCCGTTGGCAATGCCATCGTCCATGGCCGCGAGGTCGGGCAAATCGAACACATCGCGCATCAGCATGCGCCGCTGCATGTCCATGGTGCCTTCTACGTGGTCGTTCTCGGCAAATGAAAAGTGCACGGGAATCGGCTGCGTGCTCATGCCCACCTCAATCTCCACTTGGTGGTTCTCTAGCAAAAGGCGAAACTGCTCGGTGTAGTACGCGCCAAACAAATCAGGGCGCGTCAAGGTGGTTTCAAACCGACCCGGCCCCGCTACAAACCCAAAGCTCAAGCCTGCGGTGTAAGCGGTGGCGCTGCGCGAAACGGTTTCGGTATGAATGCGCACAAACGGGTAACAAGCCCGCACATGGCCGCCTAGGTCCTCCCCCGCCAAAAAGCGCTGCATGGCTGCGCGCAAATGCTGCACGCTGGTGTCGTAAATTGTGCGAACCTGGGCCAGTGCCGATGGCGCATCGGTAAAGCGCTGCGGCGCTATAAAACTTGGAAATATATGCATCGCCTGATTGTGCATGCTCTGCGCGCCCTGCACCGAAAAACCACAATATTGCGCCATTTCAACCCCTGCCGCCCTTTCACCCGCTTTTGCACCCTTTCCCGCCCTTTCGCACACTTTTGTGATTGCGGCGTCTTTTGCCCCATTTTTTCAGTTAAGGTCAACCCATGGACATTCAGCACACTTTGAAACAACTGCAACAACAGCTCAATGCGGTGATTGTGGGCAAGCACTTACAAACGCGGGACTGCTTGGCCTGCCTGTTGGCCGAGGGTAATTTGTTGATTGAAGACGTGCCCGGCGTGGGCAAAACCACCTTGGCGCATGCCTTGGCGCAGACTCTGGGGCTGGCATTTGCGCGGGTGCAATTCACCTCGGACTTGATGCCCAGCGATTTGCTCGGCGTGTCGGTGTATGCACGGGAGTCCGAGAGCTTTAGCTTCCACCCGGGCCCCATTTTTACGCAGGTGCTGCTTGCCGATGAAATCAACCGCGCCAGCCCCAAAACCCAAAGCGCGTTGCTAGAAGCCATGGAGGAAAAGCAAGTGTCGATTGAGGGGCAAACGCGTGCGCTGCCGGTGCCTTTTTTTGTGATTGCCACGCAAAATCCACGCGACCAAATTGGCACGTATGCGCTGCCCGAATCCCAGTTAGACCGTTTTTTAATGCGCATCGCTTTGGGCTACCCCGATCGGCAAGCCGAACGCAGCCTGCTCATGGGGCAAGACCGGCGCAAGCTGGCGCACCAACTCGGGCGCGTGCTGCAAGCGGGGGAGTTGTCTTATTTGCAGCAGCAGGTGCAAGAAGTGCATGTCGCAGACAGTCTGCTCGACTACGTGCAAGACTTGGTGGATGCCACCCGCTCTGGGCGCTGGTTTGTGCAAGGCTTGAGCCCGCGCGCAGGCATTGCAGTGCTGCGCGCCGCCCGGGCGTGTGCGCTGCTGGAGGGGCGCAACTATGCATCCCCCGACGATGTGCAAAGCATCTTGCCGCAAACCATTGCGCATCGGCTCAGTGCCGTGCCGCAGTCGGGCAAAAATGCCCTGCAACAGGTGCGGGCCATGCTCGATGCCGTGCCGCTGCCGTAACAGCCCCTACGGTGTACGCCCGCGCCAACTGTTCAACATGCCAGCCAAACAAGCCGCACCTGCCACGTTAACCTTGACCGCACCTGCGGGCATGGGTTGGTTGCGCCGCTTGGTTTGGCAGCGTTGGCAGCAGTTTTTACGCAAACGCCTCACGCCCAGCGACCAAACCCAGCTCACCCAGCGTAACTTGTTCATCTTGCCCACCCCGGCGGGCTTGTCCCTGGCCTTGGGCTGGTTGGTGCTCTTGGTGGGCAGCATCAACTACCAGCTCAACCTGGGTTATTTGCTCTGTTTTTTGGTAGCGGGCACACTGGCTGCGGGCGTCTACGTGGGCCACAGCACCTTGCGCGGCCTGACACTGCGGTTGCTAGCGCACGATGCGGTATTTGCCAACCAGCATGCACAGCTTGGCATTGAACTGGTCAACCCGCAGCGCAGCGCACGCTACGGCATTGGCCTGGTGCTGGCAGGCGGATCGGATTGGCAATGGAGCAGCGTGCCCCCACAGGGGCGCACAGAGCAGGTGCTGTCTTTCTTAGCCCCGCAACGGGGTGTGCATGCCTTGCCGCCTGTGACGGTGCAAACGCGGTTTCCACTGGGTACTTTTCGGGTATGGAGCGTGTGGCGCTTGGCCTCTGGGATCATGGTGTACCCCGCCGCCGAATTGCAGCCCCCGCCACTTCCGCTGACCCCAAGTGACAGCGAAAGCCTGCCAGTACAAGCAGCAAGCACACCCGAAGAATGGGATGGGCTGCGCAATTACCGCACCGGCGACCCCCTCAAAACCATTGCCTGGAAAAAAACCGCCCAAACCGACCATTTGGTTAGCCACGCAATGGCCCACATGCAGGCGGCTGAAATCTGGCTGGATCTGGCCCAAACCCAAGGCCTTGTCGGCTATGAAAACGCCTTGGAACGGCAGCTGTCACGCCTGTGCGCCTGGGTGCTGCAAGCACAGCGGCAAGGGCTGCACTACGGCCTGCGTTTGGGTGGCGTCGTCTTGGCACCTGCCAATGGCCCCCACCACCAACAAGCTTGCTTAGAAGCGCTGGCCAAGTACCCAGCGGCCTAAGCTGCGCCCGGGGGCCAATGCGTAGCGTGTTGTCAAGCTGCCTATGGGCACAGTTCCAAGGGCCTGCGGCCCAAACACACTAAAACATGGAAAAAGCCAAGTGTGTGCCTATATACAACACAATATTG
This sequence comes from Rhodoferax sp., assembly GCA_044369275.1. Taxonomy (GTDB): domain Bacteria; phylum Pseudomonadota; class Gammaproteobacteria; order Burkholderiales; family Burkholderiaceae_C; genus Allorhodoferax. The sequence continues at coordinate 2,184 of JBIPME010000056.1, read as the reverse complement.
CATTTTTCTGTGAATTTATATCCATCCAAAATTGTAGAAAAATTCATTCACTTTTATAAAAAATAGCAAAATGTAAAAACAATAAATCTTTGGAAAATGAATTTAATGGGCTTTTTCCATTTATTTTCTCCTCTATAACAAAAAACACACAACGTAGAATGGCGCAACAAATAAATTAGGGGATCCACTGATGAGCACAAGGCGTTTTGGGATAACAGCACGGCTGTTTTTAATTTCTGCCGTTTTGATACTTGCCTTAGGGGCCTTGGCAATTTATGCGTGGAAAATTCTGGACCACGTCACACAAGAGGCGCAAGAGGTGCAATCGTTGCGCATGGTCAAGATGAATGCAATGGCCGACATTCAACTCAATGTGACACGCTCTTCCCTGCAAATTCGCCATGCCATGCTCGTCAAGACCCCCGAAAACTTGGCCGCAACTTTGGCAGATATTGCATCCAAACGCAAAGAGATTGAGGATTCCATTGAGCTTGCGCGCTCCATTACCAAAGACGATGAAGGAAAGCGACTCTTGGCCGGGCTGGTGGAGGCCAACAACCAATTTTGGAGCGTGGCAGGCGACAACGTTAAATTGATTGAGCAGGGAAGAATAGAGGAGGCGTTCAACTTTCTGGTTGCCAACACCGTCCCCGTTCGCAATACCTTGCTTGAGCGCGCCAAATTCGAAAAAACACGCCAGTTCGATTTCGTCAATAACAACGTCGAGTCTATTTTTAACGAAACCTCTTCGGTGCGCATTCTGCTAGCCACCGTGGCCGTTCTCATCGCCGCAGGTTTGCTGGCGTTTTCTTGGTACCTGTCCAAATTAATTCAAGCACGTATTGAACTGCTACAACATGCCATTGAGCAAGCACGTGATGGGGACTTCAGCGGCTCGGTGCAAGACCGTGCCAACGATGAGCTCAGCCCCTTGTTTAGCGGCATCCAGGAGATGCAAAATGCGCTCAGCGATGTGGTCTCCAGCGTGCGCATTGGGGCGGAAAATGTCTCCACCGCATCGGCCGAAATTGCCTTAGGCAACCACGATTTATCCTCACGCACCGAAACGCAAGCCAGCTCGTTGCAACAAACCGCGTCATCCATGGAAGAGTTAGGCGCACAAGTGAAAAAGAATGCCGATAGCGCGCACCAAGCCAACCAATTGGCATTAAGCGCCTCGTCTGTTGCCTCGCAAGGTGGCGAAGTGGTCAGCCAAGTCGTAGAAACCATGAAGGGCATTAACGAAAGCTCGCGCCGCATATCGGACATCATCAGCGTGATTGATGGCATTGCGTTTCAAACCAATATTTTGGCCTTGAATGCCGCCGTAGAAGCCGCCCGCGCAGGCGAACAGGGGCGCGGCTTTGCGGTTGTGGCCTCCGAGGTGCGCAGCTTGGCCGGGCGCTCTGCCGACGCGGCCAAAGAGATCAAAGTCTTAATCAGCGCCAGCGTAGAGCGCGTAGAACAAGGCACACAGCTGGTAGACCGTGCCGGTGAAACCATGAGCGAGGTGGTGGGCTCGATTCGGCGGGTAACCGACATCATGGGAGAAATTAGCTCCGCGAGCACCCACCAAGCCTCCAGCGTTGAAGAGGTGGGTGACGCAATCACCCACATGGACCAAACGACGCAGCAAAATGCAGCCTTGGTTGAACAAATGGCTGCAGCCGCCAGCAGCCTCAAAACCCAGTCGGATGAGTTGGTCAATTCGGTGGCAATTTTCAAAGTGAACGGCTCAACCTACGCCAACAGCACACAGAATTTACACGCCCGTCCCACCTCCACCAACAAACCCACGCCCAGCAACAATAGCAACGGCAACGGCAACGGCAATGGCAACGGCAACGGCAACGGCAACGGCAATGGCAACAACCATGGGCAAAAAAAGACCCGTCCAGAGCCCTACACAAATAAGCAACAGGCCAACAGGCAAGGCAATGTCGACAACGACCATTGGGGAAGTTTTTAAGCGCAGCCGCCCCAACGCCCGCGCTTGAAGCCCCACAAATTCATCCAAGCGCAGGCCAAGCCACTCAAGCAGCAAGGGCTTGGCGCATGGCATCCACCACGGCTTTGTAATCGGGTTTACCAAAAATCGCACTGCCTGCCACAAAGGTGTCAGCCCCCGCATCGGCAATGCGGCGAATGTTGTCCGTTTTCACGCCCCCGTCTACTTCGAGGCGA
>JBIPME010000487.1:0-2500 GCA_044369275.1 Rhodoferax sp. | reverse complement strand
GCTACAGCCCCAATGCGCTGGCTGTGTGTGGCGCACATGGGTTGGATGCCAGGGGTTGGGGTGTTGCTTTACAGAGTAAAAACCGCGATGCAGGCGATGATGCGGGTATATTGGGCCCCCTCTATTAGGCACCCTCCATTAAGCTTCTTTAGCAACACACCATGCGCACCACTGAGATGAATCCCCAAGTACCGCCGTCAGACACCCCTGCTGCGGGCAACACCGCCTTACCGTCCCCCGACTCGGTGCAATACCGCAAGGCCTTATCGTGCTTTGCCACCGGTGTGACGGTGGTGGGCGCACACTGGCAGGCGCAAGATTGGGCGATGACGTGCAACTCGTTTGCCTCGGTCTCGCTAGACCCGCGCTTGGTGCTTTGGAGCATTCGCCGCCAGGCCAGCAACTTGGATGCCTTCATTCGCTCCAATGGGTTTTCAGTCAGCGTGTTAGCGGATTCGCAGGCGCATTGGGCGCGCCAATTTGCCTCTGGCAGCATGGCAGAGCGCTTTGCCGATGTCCCAGTAGAGCGCCAAGACAGCGGACGCCTGCGTTTGTCCGATGCGCTGGCTTGGTTCGATTGCGATTTGCACCAAGTCATTGAGGCGGGTGACCATTACATCCTCTTGGGAGCGGTGCGCGACTTTGGCTGGACTGAGGGCAATGCCCTGGGCTTTTGCCGCAGCCAGTTTGGCCAGTTTGAAGCTTTGGCGGTTTGACAGAGGCGCAAATTGCGCCAGACGAGGGGCAGGCGTTGCAACAGCCAGCAGGCTGTGCGTTTGCGTTTGCGATGGCGGTGCGATGGGTTTGCATTGGCGTAGCCGTAGCACGCCCAATGCGGACGATAATCTTGTTATTTACGTTGTTTGCGAGTGCACTCCCAAAGGTATGTCCCAAGTCCAGAAAATCACCATCAAGGGTTTCAAGTCGATTCAATCTTTGGTTGACTTTGAGCTTCGTCCATTGAATGTCTTGATTGGAGCCAACGGCGCAGGTAAAAGTAATTTCATTGGCGCATTCAAGTTTCTGGCCGAGTTAACGGGAGACAACTTTCCCCTGGCCGTGCAGAACATGGGGGGGCCTGATGCACTCTTGCATTACGGGCGAAAAACCAGCGCTGAAATGGTGCTTGAGGTGTATTTTGCGAAGGAGTTCACAGGCGTTTCTGATGTGGCCAATGGCTACCGTGTCACACTGGTCCCAACGCTGGATAACCGCCTCGTTTTTGCGCGTGAAGAGTCTTGGATTGATGGCCGTTTTGGGCAAATACCGTATTCGTTAGGGGTTGGCCATGACGTCGCGAAGGTAACGACCGATGACTCGGAGCGAAGCAAAAAAGTCAGCCATTATGTTGCGCAAAAACTCAAAATTTGGCGCCAATACCATTTCCATGACACGGGTGACACGGCGGCAGTTAAGCGCATTCATGCGATCAATGACAATTTGCGCCTTAAGCCCGATGCTTCGAATTTGGCGGCTTATTTGCGCTTGCTTCACACCACACCCGCCTATCAATCTAGCTACCTGCGCATTGTGGAGATCATTCGTTTGGCAGCGCCATTCTTTGGTGACTTTGTTTTTAGGGAGTCTTCTTCCGAAACGATTGAGTTGGAGTGGACTGAGCGCGGCAAGCCCGATACACCTTGGAAGGCGCATGTGCTCTCGGATGGCACTTTGCGCTTTATTTGCTTGGCTACCTTGCTCTTGCAACCGGCGCACATGTTGCCCGATACCATTTTGATTGATGAACCCGAGTTGGGTTTGCATCCCTATGCAATCAACTTGTTGGTGCAGATGTTGCAGTCGGCGGCAGAAACAAACAAGCAAGTCATAGTCTCGACGCAATCGGTAGAGCTTCTCAATGCGCTGTCTCCAGAAGACGTGGTGGTCGTTGAGCGTGTTGCGGATGCCACTGTATTTAAAAGACTGGTTTGCGCGGATCTGCGCGACTGGTTGGAAGACTACGCCCTCGGGGATTTGTGGAAACGCAATATTTTGGGTGGACGGCCTACGCTATGAAACGGGTGTGTGTGATCTGTGAGGGCCAGACCGAAGAGACGTTCGTGCGCGATGTGCTTGCGCCCTCGTTGTAAGCGTTGGATTTGAACCTGGTCGCTGAAACCATTGAGACATCGCCAGGTCATAAAGGGGGTGCGCTTAACTATGACCGTGTCAAAAGGCATCTCAAAAACACGTTGAACCAACGCTCTAGGCCTGTGGTCACCACATTTTTCGATTTGTACCGACTTGACAAACGCTTTCCTGGTTTCGAGTCAGCGCAAGCCTTTGCGGATTACGAGAAAAGAATTAACCAGCTGCATGCAGCGCTGCACCAAGATGTAATTCAAGCCGTTGCGTGCGAGCCCGCTAGATTTATCCCCTACATACAGGCACACGAATTCGAAGCGCTTTTGTTCAGTGATGTTCATGCATTGACCCAGGTCGAGGAGAGATGGCGCAGCGCTACGCAAGTATTGCAAAGCGTACGCACACAAGTATCTAC
>JBIPME010000486.1:0-2501 GCA_044369275.1 Rhodoferax sp. | reverse complement strand
CATCAAGCCAAGTATGGCACGGATTTTGGACGCAAAATTACACCATCATCCAAAATTTTAACCACGCGAAACTGCCCAATTGCCGGGTCGCGAATCTCAAGCCGCCACACACGCAGCCCTAGCTCGTAAATCCTAGCAATCACTCCCGCCCAAAGGCCGTGCGCTTCAACGCTGCGCAACTGTCACCAGCAAAGGAGAGCCAAAAATTGCCGCCGGAGAGATAACCGGCGTATCGACCGGAATATGCGTGCCGTAACGCTCCTGCATTTTTGCGCGCACCAACGGACTGTTGGTGTTGAAGCTGCCGAGTTTGGCAAGGGGGGCTAGCTCTATCGCTGCGGCGGATTGGTACAACTTCCAGACCAACTCCGAGCAGTAGATGCGTTGGTCTGACCATTCGAATGTGGTGTCGTAGGGCTTGCCAAGATAGTTCGCAGCGTCTTTGTGAAGCTGCGAAACAGCCTGGGCAGACAGCGGTTGCAGCAGGCGTTTAACCACGTAGTGTTTACCTTGCCCCCGATCAAGCCAAGCACCAAGGGGGGTGAACTTTACTGGCTGAACTGCCTCGAACACCAAGGGCTTGCCCTGTTGGAACAGCACAATGCCCATGTGGCTGTAAGGAGAGCCCGTTGCGGCCTGCACCGCAAGGCTTTGAGCCGACATGGAGGTGTGAAAAACAATGTCCCCCTCCTGCGGCACATAGGCGTAAACCACAGAGCCCAGCAAACAGCCCCAGCCCCCTACTGCGATGCACCGCAGGCGAAGCGCCCACGCTGCACCTACGCCCCGCAGCCCCCCAAAACACGCACGCGTCACAGCGCAATCGCCTCGCCGTAGTGCCTGGGGTTGGAGTGAAAAACCTCCACATCCAGCACGGCCCTGACGCGGGAAAAAACTTCACGCAGTTGGGTGCGCAGTCCGAAGACAAGATCGACCTCTTGCGCATTGAAACCGACCAGCGCCATGCCGTGCGCTTGGCCTATGTAGATGGCGCGCTCGTTGTGAAATGCTTGCGAAACCACAATGCCAGAAGCCTGGCCAAAAATGTGCTTGAACCGCAGCACGGAATCCAAGGTCCTGCCGCCCGCATAGTCACAGTGAATGCGGTCTTGCGGCACACCGAGCGCCACCAGGCTTTGCTTCATGTCTTCAGGCTCGTTGTAGTCTGAGCGCCTGTTGTCCCCGGACACCACAATCTTCGCGCACTTGCCGGCATCAAACATTTGCTTGGCTGCGGCCATGCGGTTTCTGTAAAAAGAATTCTCTGCCCCGCTTGAAACATACTTGGAGGCCCCCAGTACAAGGCAGGCTTTTTGGGTGGGCAAAGCATCTACCTGACTGAATGCCTGGTCTCGGTAGCCCATGACTTTGGCATTGGCCCAGACGACCAGAAGAACGGTTGCACAAAAAAGAAAAACCAAAAAGCGTTTCACAGTCACACGCCTTCTATTTTTTTTATAAAAAAGAGCCATTGCAATTACAAAAATTAAAAACAAAGGGCAACCCATTTGCCCGTATGCAGCCAAGTATGGCACGGCCCCAACAGCCCAAGCCCGGCTTGGCCTAGCACCCCTGCAAGCCCGCCAAGGCCACGGCCAGCTTCAAGGTGGGGCGGGTGGAGAGCACGGTGATGGCGGGGTCTTGGCTGCGCACGGCACCCACTCAGGCGCAGCAGGTCGCGCAAAATACGACGGCCCGCACGGCCCGCGCCCTCCTCACGCGAGATGGCGCGGCTCAGCGAGTCCATCAGCACCGCACCGTAGCTGGCGGTGTAGGGCACTTTGCCGTGCTGCACAAAGGAGCCATCGCGGTAGAAACCATCGCCGCTTTGAACATAGGCAAACACCTGCGTGATCGCATCGCGCCCAGCACGCCGTTTGGCGGCATCGCCGCCTAAGGCACAGCACCAGCACCAGCCCTGAGTGGGCGTGGGTTGACTGAGATTTCGGGCTAGTGAACTGCTGTATTTGGGCTAATGCCAGCCAGCAATTGCCATTGGGCATCCAACAACACCATGTTGGCAGGCATGCCGAGACGCAAATGGCCTACGGTATCGGTCAGGCCCATCAGTTCTGCGGGGTTGTGGGTAGCCATGCGCAAGGCCTGCGCAGGCGCTATGCCCACTTGGCCAATAAGCCTGTGTACGGATGCGGCCAAGTCAATGTGGGCACCCGCTAGGGACCCGGCTTGGTTGACCAGTTTTCCATCCACCACGCGTATGGTCTCGCCGTACAGTGAGAATTCTGTGGGGCCATGTGTTGTGGCCATGGCGTCGGAAACCAGCACCATGCGGTCAGCCGTAGGCCGTGCGCGCAGGGCTATGCGCAGCACTGCATCGGCGACATGGTGGCCATCGGCAATCACGCCGCACCAAGCGGTGCTGTCCAGCGCCGCGCCTACCACGCCGGGTTCGCGCGAGCCCATGGGGGTCATGCCGTTAAACAAGTGGGTAAAGCAAGTAGCCCCTTCGGCCAAGGCAGCGTTAATTTGTGCGGCTGTAG
>JBIPME010000488.1:0-2508 GCA_044369275.1 Rhodoferax sp. | reverse complement strand
GTGCAGCGCATTGCTAAGCGAATGCGGCTTACGGGCTGCATAAACTCCGATTACGCTTTGCTAATCGGAGCTACGCGGGCTATGGCAAGCCGCGCGGGCTTTTAAACAACACTTGACATTAACGCTATCAAATTCGGTTTATCAAACCCACACAACGCAAGCGCAAGGCCTAACAATAAAAAAATATTCAAATAAAAGTCAAACCTAAAAGATTTGAACCTTTCTTCAAAGGATGAGTCTTTTGTGAGAGCCTTTCCAAAAAAAGTTGTAACATGAGGCAAACCATAAGCGTGAACCCTCATGCGAATTAAAACTGTTATAAAAGCAAACCATAAGGATGTAGTAAAAGGAAATTCCCAAGGAAGGGCAAAAAAAAGCACTGTTGTCGTCCCGTAATTATCTTTCACATAGCCCCCTCCTTTGCTAACCGTGTATTTTAGAGTCTCAACAACAGCCTCAGCTAACTTCTTACGTCCAGCATCACTCAAAAATTTAAACTTAGGGTTTATGCTCAAGGATTTATCCACCAATTCTGTAGCGGCAATTGTAGAGCCACTAATGATTGCATCCTTAGTTTTCCCTGTCGATAGTTCATAGGTGAACTCTCCAACATCCAAGACAAAACTCGCAGCTCGTGCTTGCGGCACAACGATTGCTGCTAAATTAATAACCTCTTTCCCTGTCTGATAAAAATTTTTCATACTATCAGGATGGTAAGTATTGTAAAGTTTGTACCAATCTGGATTGAGATCAATGGAGGGGTTAATAGAACCCCCATACATATTTTCTACGAAAAGCTGTACTTTTGCCTCAGCCACCTCAGCCTTACACACTGCTGCGCCGCCACTTGGTATATCTACACCATTACATATAGAGTCGAGTGAATTTAAAATAGTATAGTAACTCTCCGTCCATTTCTTACGTGCTTTTTCTTGATCAGCCCAACTAACAATATTTGTGCTTTCAGAAGAAATTTTCGTCCATTTATTCAATACGGCTTCACACTCGGGGGAATCCAAAGTTTCGAAAGTGCATGCGCGTTGGAACTCTTGTCTAAATTGCTTTTTTTGAGAATCTGTGAGTTTATTATTCTCCACCGCATTCACCGCCGCCATACTCCCCTGCGCCACATCCGCTGCACCGCCAGTCGCACCAATTGCCGCCCCGCCCAGTCCCACAATCGCGCTGATGGTGGATTTTTGTTCGGCGGTGAGGTCTTTGACTTGGGTGTCTTTGCCGTAGAGGTAATGCATCACCGCTGGGGCTGCGGCTTCTGCGCTGCCTGCGGCTAGGCCGCCGATGAGTGCGTTGTTGCCGCCTGCGGCTGCGGTGGCTGCGCCTAGGATGGTGTGGGCGAGGATATGGTTAAAGCTGCCTTCTGTGCCATTTTCTTTGAAGTGTTGGCCAATTTGGTACGAGACCGCTGGGGCGAGCGAGCCTGCAACAATGCCGCCCACTGCGTTGGTTGGCGCTGCTAGGCCGCCTGCAATAGATGCAAACGCCAAACCGCCTTTTTTCCAATTATCGGCTTGTTCAATTAATGCTGCTTTTTTAATTGGATCTGTTTCTTTATCTGCCTTATCACGCAAATCTTTTTCCTTTGCGTTGATTTCCGCACGTGCACCTTGCTGAGTTTTATCAAACTCTTGCGTGACTTTGACTTGCAGATTGATTTCATCCTGCACGGCTTGTGCATCGTAGTTGTTGGCGATGTGACCGCTGTTCAACGCCACCGTATCAGTCACTGTATCGGTTGCTACTTCTGCCTTAATTTGATCAACTGATTTCCCAGTCGCCGCTTGCCCTGCTGCGTTGGTGATGGTGAGGTTGGACGTGTTGATGCCACTCTCAGTTGTGCTGTTGTCGTGACCGCTGTCCATACCCAACCCAACCGACTTGTTTGCGGTCAAACTCGCCTTGCCTTGTTCGGCGCTGCTGGTGTTTTGCGGGGTCATTTGGTTGGTATTTGCACCCGTGCCGTTCATGGCAAACCCACCACCGATGCCGAACCCTGTTGCACTGTAATCCGCATGGTTTTGTACATCGGTGCTGGTGAGTGTGCCTGTGCTGAAGCTGTTTTTACCTGCGTCTTCAGCGGCTTGTGAACTGGTGACGATGCCGCCAATCAGGTTGGTGTTGTTTTTGACATTCACGGCATAGCCGCCATCGCCCGCAATGATGCCGCTTTGCTCATTGACACTGGCGTAATCCGCTTTGGCTTTGCTCGCCGATACGCTGCCACTGACCGAGACGCCATAGCCCACGGTCACTTGCAAACTCGCATCAAACTGTTGGCTGTTTGCCTTATTGGTGTCTTGTTTGCTTTGGATGATGAGGTCTTGTGCATCGACTTCGACGCGTTTGCCTGTGACTTGGCCGCCTGCAATCGTGGTCGTGCCGCCCGATTCGAGTGTGGTCAATCCACCGCTGCCGACGTGGCTGTTGTGCTGGTTGACGGTGTCCGAGTTTGACTTGCCTTTCCCATAGCTGCCCCCTGCGGTGATGCCA
>JBIPME010000055.1:0-8204 GCA_044369275.1 Rhodoferax sp. | reverse complement strand
CTGGCGGACGCCCAGCAGCACGTCGCGCAGCTCGGCCAAGCGGTTGCCGTGGGCAAGCATGACGTCACCCAGGGCCTGGTGCATCTCGCGGTAACTCACCTCGTCAAAAGTGAGGTCAATGCCCAGCGTGCTGCCATCCAGCACCCAGTCGGGCAGCGCTTCTTTGCTGGTGGACAGCAGCAGCTTGTTGCGCCGCACGCTGGTCACCACGCCGCTGAGCATTGGCCGGTCGGCTGCCGAATGGGTGCCTGAGTAGCCGGGCGCATTGCTGAACAGCGAAGCATTTTTGCCCACCTGAAACAAGTGCAGGTCTTGCAGATGCGCAGGGCGCTCTAGCTCCAGCACCACCTTGCCGCCAAAGCCAATGTCTTCTTGGGTGATGGTCACGGGGTACCAGGTCAGGCCACGCCGACGGCGCTCTTTGATGCTGGCACTGGCATTTTTGAGCTTGAACTGCGCTTGGTCTTCCTGTTGCTCCAATTGCATGAGTGCACGCACATGGCGTAATTCACTTTGAACATCAGTTTGAACATCATGTTGAACAGCGCTAGGGGCGGTGGGGGTGGGGTATTGGTCGGCCAAAGGTAATGGGAAAGGCAAAGGTACGGGGAAAGGTACAAGAACTTAACCGCTCTCGGTTTTGATGATGCACGGGACTCTAACGCAATCGGCTGGTCTGTCAGCGGCCAAGCTGGCTTTTGCCAACTTGGCAATGTCCTTAGCCCAGCCTTCAAGTCTTTGAGTCGAGCCCAATGAACTTGATTCAATATGTCTTTAAATCCACCATTTTGCAATGACCTGGAGCGTTCTTTTTATGGTTCTAACTTTGGGCCTTGAGCATTCGATCGGCATGGATTAACATTGTTGCAACAGGAGACCTCTCATGGAAATTGCAATTCGGAACATCGGGAACAGCAAAGGCGTGGTGTTGCCTAAACCGTTTCTGGCCCAAGTCGGGCTGGACGGTCAGGCAACCGCCATCATCGAAGTGGAAAACGGCGCCATCGTCTTGCGAAAGCCCGCCAACACCGTTCGCGCTGGCTGGGCAGAGGCTGCCGCAGCCGTGTCCGCCAAGGCAGGAGATGCGCTTTTGATGGGTGAGTTCGGCAACTTGGAAGATGAGGAGTTGGGCTGGTGAAGCGCGGTGACATTTGGCTGGTGAACCTGGACCCGACCGTGGGCAGCGAAATCAAGAAGTCGCGGCCCTGCGTCGTGCTGTCCCCAGCAGAGTTGAATGACCACCTGCGCACCGTGATGGTGGCACCCATGACCTCCAAGGGTTTTGCCGCGCCGTTTCGGGTGCCAGTCACCCATGCTGGAACCAAGGGCTTGATCGTGCTGGACCAGCTTCGCACGGTTGACAAGCTGCGCTTGGTCAAGCGGCTGGGCGCTGTGTCCGCCAAGGCATTGACGGCAGCGCTGACCACTCTGCAAGAAGTATTCGCGGCGTAAAAAGGCAAAACCCCAATCAATCAGCTTTCCCGCTGGTCTTTCCCAACTTGGCATCGTCCTCGGCACAACCTTCTACCGCGGGGTAATACCGTGTTGATCGACCATCATCCATTCGACCCAGGCCGTCACGTCCATGCTTTGGGAGCGCTGTGCCCGCTCCAGCTCGCTGTAATAACGGTCTTTGCAAGACTCGATTTGCCGCGACAGCGTGACGATGCGCCTGGGCTGACCCATGTCTTGGCCCAATGCCAGTTGCAAAATGGCCCGGCCTATGCGCCCGTTGCCATCGTCAAACGGGTGCAGCGTCTCGAACCACAAATGCGAAACAGCGGCGCGCACCAGGCCGTCCATGGGGTGCGTGCCTTCGCGCACGGGAGCCCCAGACGTGTCCAGCCCCAAGCGCCGAGCCACGCAGGAGCGCACTTGCGCACCCACCACAGGGCTGCTCCCCTCGCCCAAAGAACTGCGGTTTGAATGCATTTGCCGCGATTGGGCGGGCATGTACCAACACGTGGCGGCGGTGCGCAAACCCTATGCCCGCTGCACTTTCTTTGGGCACCGCCAAACAGGATAAGGCGCAGCCCGACCCGTAGAAATCCCCGGCCCTCAGGCCGCAGGGTGTCAAATAAATGACCTCCTTAGAGTTACTACCTAGAGAAATAAGAATACTTTAAGTTACTATCCAAGCTCACTTTTTGAGCACTAAATGGGTTTTAACTGGAACGAAATCAAATCTAGGGCATTGCTTTTCAGCAAGGCTCCGGGCTACGCCTGCAACGTAGGCAGCCAGGCCAAGCCCTTTTGGATTGGCTTATTTGAAATATTTGGCATCACCCACAAACGCGTTGCCGCCTTCGAGCTGAACGTCAAAAAGCGCGGCGGGGCGCAAGGGTTTGTGAGCCTGTTTTGGCCCGGCTTCGCTGGCGAACCACACAGCGACAAACACCGCAACGCCTTCGAGCAAACCGCAAAGGGCGTGCGCGACGCCCGCGCCCAATTTGTGGACGCGTCAGTGGTCGGCGTGTACGAGCCACTGACCATGCCCCCTGTCCTGCTCAAGGCGCACCAAAAATTCGATGCCGCCGTTGATGCTGGCTGCTTGCCCAGCGGGGGTAAGAAGTCCTACGCCTGCGGCGCTGAACGCGTGGGCTTTCGGGTTGAGGTGTACCAGCGGATCAGTAGCTTGCTGGCTGCGACACAAGCAACGAAAAATCACAACGAGGTTCTGGCTCATGAGTTTTGAGCATGCCTCAAAAAACCAAAAAATACCACTCCATCACTTATAAGCCATTGAATTTTTAAATTATTTAATTAAATTTAATTTTAAAAACTAATAATTGACCAATGCAAACAACAAAAAACGAAACAATGAAAAACAAACCTTTCAAGGTTCTGTGCCTAGACGGCGGTGGAATGAGAGGGGTCTATCAGGCCGCGTACTTGGCGACCTTCGCGGGGCGCGTGGCCAAGCAGGCGGGGCACGCGGATGCCTCCCTTGACATTGGCAGGGCGTTCGACCTGATTGTCGGTACCAGCACCGGCGGTATCGTCGCCAGCGCCTTAGCTAAGGGGGTCCGGCTGCAGGCGGTGCAGGACCTCTACGCTCAGTACGGGAGCAAGATCTTTCCGTACCAGATGCTGCGGTCCATGCCTATCATCGGGAACTACGTGATCCGCAATTTCGGCTTCGGCCTGCGCAAGGGCGAAGTGGCCCTACGCGAGGCACTCAGCTGCAAGTTGGGCACTACAACAGTCGGAGAAGTCTACGAGACCCGCAAAATTGCGTTAGCGATTCCGACCCTCGACCTGAACCGCCACGCGGCGGTGGTCTTCAAGACCAAGCACCTGAGTCGCTTAAACGGCCGCGACGATCCCCGCACGCTGGTCGATATCTGCATGGCTAGTACAGCAGCCCCCATCCTGCGCTCTATGGCCCGCCTGGACGAACCGGGCGGTGACGGTACGACTACCGCCACTTACGTCGACGGTGGCTTGTGGGCGAACAATCCCGGTTTGGTTGGCATGATGGAAGCAGTCGAAATTCTTCATGACCGCAAGCAAGAGCGCCCGATTCAGCTCTTCATGCTGGGTACCCTGCCTGCCCAAGGTGGCGAAGAAGTCACCGACCGAGGTCGCTACCGAGCCGCGCCGGGCTGGAAGTTTGGCCTTAAGGCCATCGAGGCGGGTATGAACGCACAGGCAGTGGGCTACGGCTACCTCACTAATAAGGTCGCGGAGCTGCGTCACGATGGCAGCTTTGCGTACCGTCTTCCCGCCCAGTGCCCGTCCAAGACGCTACAGGAGTTGCTGTCCAACATGGACGATGCGCGGCCGAAGCTGCTCAACGCGCTCGCGCGTCAAGCCATTTCTGACGTCGACTATGCCTGGGCAAGCCAGGCGCAGAACCAGCACATGCAGGCCTTCGCAGCCGCGCTTTCCGAGTCCCAGCCGTACGCATAGAACAGGAGAAACCATGGTCGACATCAACTGTAACGCCGAAATGACGGCGTACCATCGTGACGAAGTCACCCTCGCCCTCAAGCAGCAGCAGAACATGGGCCTGCATCGCGATGCAGGCCGCAAGCGGCTGGAGAACGGTCTCAAAACTGCAGAAAAGCCCCAGCCCCGGGAGGTCCGATCGCAGGGCTCCTATCAGATGCGCACAATGGTGCAGGATCCCCAGAACGACTATGACATCGACGATGGGGCTTATTTCCGACATGACGACCTGAAGGATGGCGACGGCCTGCACCTTTCGCCGTTGGCCGCCCGCCAGCGGGTATGTGACGCCCTCAAGTGGGACGGCCGCTTCAGCCGGGAGGCCGAGGTCAAGAACAACTGCGTTCGCCAAGCCTACGCTGAGGGCTATCACATCGATGTGCCTGTATACCGGATCATGATCGAGAAGGACTGGCAGGGTAACGAAACCGAGCTGTATGAACTGGCCAGCGGCAACGCGTGGGTCATCTCGGACGCGAGGGCCGTAACGCGCTGGTTCAATGGCAAGGTCAAGGAGCTCAACGAAAACGACGGAGAACTGAGCCAGGGCCAGGCGGACGGCAGTCAGCTGCGACGCATCACCAAGCTAACCAAGAAGTTTGCGCGGCGCGCTGACTGGAAGGCGAAGACCACTAGCGGTATCACCATCACCAAGCTGGCAGTAGACAATTTCGTAGCCAGCGCTGACCGCGATGACACGGCGCTGCACGAGACCTGGAAGAAGATCAATGAGGCGCTGGTCAGGTCCACACAGGTCAAGCACCCGGTCGTGAAAAAGAACTTGGCGGAGAGCGGTGATGAGCAGGTGATGCACTTCCATACCTGCTTGAAGGAGGCTCTGGAAAGACTCGCGGTACGCGATAAGGAGGACTGCACACGCGTGCTGGCTCGTCAGGCATGGGATGCGGTCTTTGACACTACGTTTTTCTCTGATCAGCCAGATCCGGATGCAGCCAAGAGGTCGGCCGCTGGCGGATCGGTCATGGAGGTTACGAGGATTGAGACCGCGCGGCGCAACGATGGTGGGGGGCGTTTCGGCTGATGGCGTCGCACGAGGTAATTGCCGCCATTGAGGTCGAACTCCAAGACCAGCGTCCAGGTCACTGGCGGCGCCTGACAGCCGAGGAGTTACATCAGGGGTCGCTGCGTCTCTTTCAAACTGGTTGGCGCGTAAAGGTTGCGCAAGGCGAGGTCCGGCCGGGGGAGGTAGATCACTTCCTCGTTGTCATCGATTCGGCGTTCCCTAATTCCCAGCCTCGAATAATTGCGCCGGGCATGGGCAGCGACTTTAGGTGGCCACATGTCGAGCCCGAAGGTTTTTTATGCCTGCGACCCACGCTAGTGGTCGCACCTGCTGCTGATCGTGTCCGCCTGCATCTCGGCGACGCGTTGGAATTGCTGAATTACCCCGAGGAAAAATGTGCGGTGGAGTTCGAGCGGGAATTCGGGGCTTACTGGGCACGGCAAGCAGTCCGGCCGCAAGAGAGCCTAAGCGTACTCAGCCTAGTTAAGACAGGTGGCAAATCCCGCCAAGTCTCCTTTCATCTAGACAACCGCTTGTCCAGGCTGGTGGTCGCGGACACCAAGGCAGAAGTCAAAGCTTGGCTGAGCAGCGCGGGATCGTCGATCGGCGAGCATGAGGTCCTTCCGGGGCTACTCGTCCGGCTGAAGAAGCCTTGGACGCCGGCCGAGTTTCCGAAGACCGTCGGCGATACCGTAAAAGGTCTGCCCGAAGACGCCATACGCGCCGCGCTGCTGTCCAACCGAAAGTCCTTGTTCCTGTTCGAGGCGACGACGGGCACTGGGCCCGTTTTTGCGGCGGTTCTGGCCAGCGGGGCCAAGAGTGACAAGATCAAGAATGGGTTCCGCAGTTGGAACCAGGTGCCAATCAAGCACATCAAGCGTGCCATGGCGCAGCAGCGTGTCGAGCGTGTTGTGGTCAGCCGGGTTGATGCTCCGTGGATTCATGGCAGAGGCCATTCCGCAGATCAGGCTCAACTGCAGGCCCGCAAGGTAGCAGTGATCGGTTGCGGCTCCATAGGCTCCGAGGTCGCCGAGTTGCTAGTCAAGGCCGGCGTAGGCAAGATGAGCTTTGTCGATAGCGATAGCCTGATGTCCGCCAACATGGGCCGCCACCTGCTTGGCATCTCCTACCTCGGTTGGGACAAGGCTAGGGGAACTGCGACTGAGTTGTTGCGGCGGCTGCCACACCTAAAGATCGGATCGACGTTCACGTCGAAGTTCGAGCGACTCAAACCTGCGGAGCTGGCTTACCTCGCCGGAATGGACATGATCGTGACGGCAGGCCTCGACATCGAGGGCGAGGCAGCCGTTAACGCTTGGCGGCAAACGCTTCAGCGCCCGCCTGCATATCTCAGTACTTGGGTTGAGGCCTACGCACTCGCGGGCCATGCTGTAATGCTGTTCGGAAAGGACGACCTTATGACTCGGTTCGAGAGCGAACGCCCAGCGTTCCGGCTGACAGATTGGCCCACTGGCACTGGTGGTCTCATCGTCGAGGCAGGGTGCGGCAACGTGTTTCAGCCTCACGGTGCAGTCGACCTTCAGACGTCGATAGCCATGGCAGCCAATCTCGCCTTAGACGCGCTTCTCGACAAGGTCCCGGAGTCATGCCGGCGCGTCTGGTTCGGTGACCGAGATGCCGTAGCAGCACACGGAGGCTTGGTTCGCAAGTGCTTCACCGAGGTCAATGCCATGCGGCAGTTTTCATGGTGACCTTCTTTCGCCTCAGGCGTATCGTAGTACCTCCAATGGTCGGGCATCTTTCAGGCGTCGATCAGCGCGTTCAGCTGAGCGCAGATGTCCTATCGCATATGCGTGGACATCGGCAGATCTCATCAAGGGCGACTGAAGCAGGGGGCCAGCTATTCGGTACCATCACGGCGGAACTTATTGACGTGACCAAGGCAACTGGCCCGTACACCGACGATGAACGCTCGCGCTATCGATAC
Source organism: Rhodoferax sp. (assembly GCA_044369275.1). Taxonomy (GTDB): domain Bacteria; phylum Pseudomonadota; class Gammaproteobacteria; order Burkholderiales; family Burkholderiaceae_C; genus Allorhodoferax. The sequence goes on along the minus strand of JBIPME010000055.1, from coordinate 1,281 downwards.
CGATCAAATCCTGCTGCAGCGCAGCGCGCCATCCAAGAGCAGTCACAAGCAGGCCTGCTCTACCTCGGCGAGTGGCATACGCACGCCGAGGACCTACCAAGCGCGTCAGGGCTGGACGATGGCGCCATGCAACAAATTTTGGCGCGATCTCAACTGAACAGTAACGCGCTACTAATGCTGATCGTCGGCCGCGTAGAGACCGTCACTGGCCTCGCGTTGTTCACGGTGGCGCCTGAGCGCGTTTACCAATGGAGTCTCGGTCTGTAGGTATATCGAGTCGGGCAGCTTTGGAGCGATAACTGCCTGTCAATGAGCGCAAATCGCATGTCCGGATTCAGGCTTAAGCCGACCTACATGGATTTGCACACACAGATTCGCTGCCGCGCTGTGCGCGTGTTGTGTGGCACCGCGCCGGAGTAGCTGCTGCGCCAGGCCTTGATAAACCTGATCACCGCCCTCAATCAGCCACCCTATAAGATTTCGCACTAGCTTTGCCCAACTTAGCATCGTCCTCGGCCCGTCCTTACATCGCAGGGCAATACCGTGTCGTGCACCCGTCTACGTATCGGGTAAGCAGCCCAAGCCTTTCGAAACAAACTCGCATGCCCTCTTCGCCACAATGGCCATCACAGTTTCACGTCTATTTGCCCACCTCACGCGCCGCACGGCACCCTCAACCACCCCCTTCACACAAGCCAACAACCCCACAAAAAACGAATGGCACCCAAGCCTAGACAAATCGCTCACCCGCAACACCTTGCGCCGAGCGCAGGTCATGCCCACGTTCATACAGCGAATGCCAGACAGAAAGCCGATCTCGCCTTAGGCCTTGCTGCGCGTCAATGCAATGGCAATGGTGTCGCGCTCCTGGCCCTGAAACGAATCAACCGTGCCCACGCTGGGCCTGCGTTGCAGCAGCGAATCATTCAGCACGGCGCTGTCTTCGATGGCGTCTTTCAAACAAATGCCGCAGGCAATAAACCCGCCAGCGCCAATAAAACGGCTAAAGCCACGCCCCAAAAGGCCGCAGCAAAAACCGTTACAGGTAAAAACTGAGCGCTTGGTTTGGGAATGGATGCTTCAGGCCTGTGCCAGCGCGGGCCAAGCAGCCGCCGCCAACCACCGGCATGCGGCTTGCGGCCCTTGCCCATGGTGTGCGGCAAGGGCGCGGCGTAGACCTTAGCCCAGCATGTCGCGTGGCCGAACCCAGCGGTCGAAGTCTTCTGCGCTGACGTAGCCCAAGGCCAGCGCCGCATCGCGCAAGCTGCCGCCTTGCTGGGC
>JBIPME010000054.1:0-8216 GCA_044369275.1 Rhodoferax sp. | reverse complement strand
CATCGACTTTACCGATGTGCCTGGCGGGCAACGTGAAGGCGGGCGGGTTTTGGCGCGGCTGATTCAAAAAGCCATTTTTGACGACATCGGCCTGACCTGCTCGGTCGGCGTCGCCCCCAACAAGCTATTGGCCAAAATGGCCAGTGAATTCAACAAACCCAACGGCATCTCCATCGTCCATGAAAACGATTTGCAAACACAAATTTGGCCGCTGGCCTGCCGCAAAATCAACGGCATTGGCCCCAAAGCCGACGAAAAACTCCAGCGCAACGGCATCGAAACCATTGGGCAACTGGCCCAGTGTGACCCGTTGTGGCTGACACGCAGCTTTGGCCCCAAAACTGGCGCTTGGTTGCACGCGGCCGCCCATGGCCGCGATACACGCCCCGTGGTTACCGAAAGCGAGCCCGTCAGCATGAGCCGCGAAACCACGTTCGAACACAACCTGCATGCCGTGCGCGACCGTGCAGAGCTAGGGGCCATCTTTACCCGCCTGTGCGAACAAATCGCCGCCGACCTGCTACGCAAAGGCTATACCGGCAAAACCATAGGCATCAAACTGCGGTTTGACGACTTTTCCATTGTCACCCGTGACCACACCTTGGAACACAGCACCGCCGACGCCAAAACCATACGCCAAGCGGCCGGCCAATGCCTCAAACGCGCACCACTGACCAAGCGCTTACGCCTCTTGGGCGTGCGCGTAGGCACTTTGCAAAAACGACAAACCAGCACCCGCTACGAACAAAGTAGCTCTCTGCCGTTATTCGACACCGAAGCACTGCCAAGCTTGCACCAGGAACACTCAACACCCTCCTAGAACCCCACACAGCAAAGCACACTCACTATGCACCTACAACGCGACGACCTACAGGGACAGGCCATTCAAAATCTGCTCATAGAACATCGCCAAAGCATGTTTGCACATTCGCCCGCAGAAAGTGTGCACGCGCTCGATCTGGATGCCTTGCGCCACCCCAGCATCCACTTTTGGAGCGCCTGGGAGCAAGACGAACTCAAGGGCTGCGGTGCCCTCAAAATACTAGACCCCCACCATGGGGAAATTAAATCGATGCGTACCGTAACCCAATACCTTGGTCAAGGCGTTGCCAGCGCAATACTGGCGCACATCATCGAAAACGCACGCGCACTCTCCTTACACAGGCTCTATTTGGAGACCGGCACCGCAGCCGCTTTTGCCCCAGCCAAAAGACTGTATGAACGCTTTGGCTTTCGCTACACCACCCCGTTTGCCGACTACATTGCCGACCCTTACAGCGTATTCATGACCAAAAGCCTATAAAAAGCAGGCAATCACGCAGCGCCACCGCCTTGCGAGGCCAAGTCCAGCCGTTAGAATGGGCGTTTACCCTTTGCAAAAGTGAGAAAAAGCTGCTTGGTTAAGGCCTGCCAAATGGCATTGAAATATTCAATGCCTGCGATTTTTTACGCAAGCAAGTCCCAACTCTCGCAGCCGTTGCATCCAGCAGCAGCACTTACACTTGAACAAGCACGGACCTAACCGTACTTTTTTTGTTTCCTAAACCTACCCGTTTTGTTGAACACATGATCCAAATTACGCTCCCCGACGGCTCGCAGCGCCAATTTCCAGGCCCAGTCACCGTTGCCGAAGTTGCCACTTCCATTGGAGCTGGCCTCGCCAAAGCCGCACTTGCGGGCAAAGTACGCCCTTATGGCGCGCCTGAAGACACTGCCAAGGTCGTAGATACGGGCTTTAGCATCACCGCAGACAGCAACTTGGCCATCATCACGGCCAAAGATGCGCAAGGCTTGGACGTCATTCGACACTCCACCGCCCACCTGCTGGCCTACGCAGTCAAAGAACTCTTTCCAGATGCCCAAGTCACGATTGGCCCCGTGATCGAAAACGGTTTCTTCTACGACTTCGCATACAAACGCCCCTTTACGCCGGAAGACTTGGTGGCTATCGAGAAAAAAATGGCTGAGTTGGCGCAAAAAGACGAGCCCGTGGTGCGCCGCGTCCTACCGCGTGAAGAAGCAGTGCGCCACTTCCAAAATTTAGGTGAACACTACAAAGCGGAAATCATCGCCAGCATTCCAAGCGACGAGGACGTTTCGCTCTACCGCGAAGGTGCCTTTGAAGACCTCTGCCGAGGCCCCCATGTGCCCAGCACAGGCAAACTCAAGCACTTTAAACTCATGAAAGTTGCCGGTGCCTACTGGCGTGGTGACCATAAAAATGAAATGCTGCAACGCATTTACGGCACGGCTTGGGCCAGTAAAGAAGATCTGCAGCAGTACCTGACCATGCTGGCAGAAGCCGAAAAACGCGACCACCGCAAGCTAGGCCGTGAATTGGACCTGTTCCACATCGACGACCATGCCCCAGGTTTGGTGTTTTGGCACCCCAAAGGATGGACTTTGTGGCAAGGCGTGGAGCAGTACATGCGCCAAATCTACCGTGACAACGGCTACCTTGAAGTCAAAGGCCCCCAGATCATCGACAAAAGCCTTTGGGAAAAAACTGGCCACTGGGACAAATACCGTGAAAACATGTTCATCACGGAGTCCGAAAAACGCGAGTACGCACTCAAACCCATGAACTGCCCGGGCCACATCCTCATTTTCAAACAAGGTATTAAAAGCTACCGCGACCTGCCGTTGCGTTATGGCGAATTTGGAAACTGTCACCGCAACGAGCCATCGGGGGGCTTGCACGGCATCATGCGGGTGCGCGGTTTTACACAGGACGACGGGCATATTTTTTGCACCGAAAATCAAATCCTGCAAGAGTGCTTGAACTACACCGCTTTGCTGCAAAAGGTCTACAGCGACTTCGGCTTCAAAAACATCATTTACAAAGTCGCCACCCGCCCCGAAAAGCGCATTGGCACCGACGAAAGTTGGGACAAAGCAGAAAATGCGCTGATTGAAAGTCTGCGTGCCTCCGGCTGCGCGTATGAAATCTCCCCAGGCGATGGTGCTTTTTATGGCCCCAAAATCGAATACACCCTCAAAGACGCCCTGGGGCGGCAATGGCAATGCGGCACCATGCAAGTAGACTTCTTTATGACAGAACGCTTGGATGCCGAATACGTAGGCGAAGATGGTGCCCGCCACCGCCCCGTTATGCTGCACCGCGCAATCGTCGGCAGCTTGGAGCGTTTTATAGGCATATTAATTGAAGAAAGCGCCGGCGCCTTGCCAACTTGGCTAGCCCCAATCCAGGTTGCTATCCTCAATATCACGGATGCACAAGCAGAATATGCGCAATCTGTTGCGCAAAAACTGCAAAATCATGGCATCCGAATTCACCTAGATCTGCGCAACGAGAAAATTACCTATAAAATACGCGAGCATTCAATGCAAAAAATGCCATACTTGCTTGTCGTAGGTGACAAGGAAATGGCTTCTGGTGCTGTTGCGGTACGCGCTCGCGGTGGTCAAGACTTAGGTTCCATGTCCTTGGATGATTTCATGCTAAAAATTACTGAAGACATCTCCCAAAAGTCATTAAACCGAGTTTAAACCCGTTTAAATTGCGTACATAACTTAGAATACTACGTTTTGTAGAAAAAAACTGTAAAGGATTGAGCCATCGCTACTGAATTTCGTGACCGCCGTCAGCGTGAAGACCGCAAACACCGTCTTAACCGGGAAATCATGGCCCCAGAGGTTCGCCTCTCAGGTCCAGAAAATGAACCCCTTGGTGTCGTGAGCCTGATGGAAGCCCTGCGCATGGCAGGTGAGATGGATGTTGATTTGGTTGAAATCGCTGCTACTGCGAATCCACCAGTCTGTCGTTTGATGGATTATGGTAAGTTCAAGTACCAAGAGCAGAAAAAAGCTGCCGAGGCAAAGTCCAAACAAAAAGTTATTGAGGTAAAGGAAATTAAATTCCGCCCCGGTACCGACGATGGCGACTACAACATCAAGTTGCGCAATATTCGCAGGTTTTTGGACGACGGAGACAAGTGTAAAATCACGCTGCGTTTCCGTGGTCGTGAAATCACACACCAAGAAATTGGTATGGCACTTTTGCAGCGAATGCGTGACGAGCTGGGCGACTCCATTTTGGTGGAACAATTCCCCAAACTTGAAGGCCGCCAGATGGTCATGATGATCGCGCCAGGTCGCAAAAAAGCGGGCGCCAATCCCAAAGTTGCAGCTGAAGCTGCATCTTAAAACTTTAACTCCAGTTTATTCGCTGGTTGTATTGCCGTGGTGGGGTTGCGCCCATCACGCAAGTGGGGAGTTTTATTCACCACGCATACGTGGTGGGTTTGACTCGCCACATAAGTGGTGGGTTTGACTCGCCACATAAGTGGTGGGTTTGACTCGCCACATAAGTGGCTCGGGGCCAACAAGGCTGGGAATTCTTCTCAGACGCCTCACGAGCACAACGTAGAAGGAGCATGAATATGCCCAAAATGAAGACCAAGAGTGCGGCAAAGAAGCGCTTTCGTGTTCGTCCAGGTGGGACCGTTAAACGCGGCCAAGCTTTTAAGCGTCATATTTTGACCAAAAAGACCACTAAAAATAAACGCCATTTGCGCGGCACCACCGGTGTTCATGAGACCAATATGGGTCACATGGCACAGATGCTGCCAGGCCGTGGTATTTAATTAACGACGTACAAGGAGTAATCAAATGCCTCGCGTAAAACGTGGTGTAACGGCTCGCGCCCGCCACAAAAAAGTTCTCGCCCTTGCAAAAGGTTTCCGTGGTCGCCGCGGTAATGTCTTCAGAATCGCCAAAGAAGCGGTAATGAAGGCTGGGCAATATGCCTACCGTGATCGCCGCACGAAAAAGCGTGTCTTTCGCCAATTGTGGATTGCCCGTATCAATGCCGCTGCACGTCAGTGTGGCATGACATACAGCCAGTTCGCTAACGGCCTGAAAAAATCAAATATTGAGATCGACCGTAAAGTTTTGTCTGATATTGCGATTCACGATATGGCAGCATTTGCCGGTATCGTGGCACAAGTGAAAGCCACTTTGGCGGCTTGATCCTCGGTTAGTCGTTATTAGCATAGCGACTCGTGCTACAGCGATAAGGGTTAGGGCTTTTCAAAAGCACTAACCCTTTTTTCTTGAAATTCATTTCACCCTTCTCCTATTCATGAACGATTTAAACGCCATCGTTGATGCTGCAAAAAATGCTTTTTTGCAAGCTCAGACACCCGCAGACCTGGAAAATGCCAAGGCATTGTTTTTGGGCAAGACTGGCCGCATTACAGAGCTCATGAAGGGCTTGGCGGCTTTGCCTGTCGAAGAGAAAAAAAAATCCGGTGCCGCAATTAATCTCAGCAAGCAAGCGATTGAAGCGGCACTCACGATGCGCCGCCAAGCTTTGGCGGATGCACAAATGCAATTGCAACTGGCTGCGCAAGCGCTGGATGTCACCTTGCCGGGACGCCAACGGGGCCAAGGGGGCATGCATCCGGTTTCTCTGACATTGGAGCGGATTGAGAACATTTTTGGCTCCATGGGTTTTGATGTGGCAGAAGGCCCAGAAATTGAATCGGATTGGTTTAACTTTACAGCGCTTAACACCCCTGAAAACCACCCCGCGCGCTCTATGCACGACACTTTTTATGTGGAAGGCGGCTCAGCAACAAGCCCTTATTTGCTGCGCACACACACCAGCCCAATGCAAATCCGTTATGCCGTTCAACACGTTAAAAAATACCGTGCAATGGCTGGTGCTTCAGAAGGGGCTTTGTTCAATGGCGCTATGCCAGAAATTCGTGTGATTGCGCCAGGGCGAACTTACCGCGTTGACAGCGACGCCACCCACTCCCCTATGTTTCACCAATGCGAAGGACTTTGGATTGGTGAAAATGTAAGTTTTAAAGATTTAAAGTTTATTTTCACGGATTTTTGCAAGACATTTTTTGAAAACGACGATTTGGTTTTGCGCTTTCGCCCCAGCTTTTTCCCATTCACCGAACCCAGCGCAGAAATTGACATTCAGTTCCCAAATGGCCCCTTAGCAGGCAAGTGGTTGGAGGTTGCAGGGTCTGGTCAAGTGCATCCGAATGTGGTTCGTAATATGGGCTTGGACCCCGAAAAATACATTGGCTTTGCCTTTGGAATGGGGCCAGATCGTTTGACAATGCTGCGTTACGGGGTGAATGATTTACGGCTTTTCTTTGATGGCGACATTCGTTTCTTGTCACAATTTCAATAAAAACACTCTTTAAAAAGCCTTTTATGCAATTCCCAGAATCTTGGCTACGTACTTTTTGTAACCCGCCCCTTTCAACCCTCGATTTAGCAAATACCTTAACCATGGCCGGGTTAGAGGTAGAAGAGCTCAAGCCAGTTGCGCCCGCATTTAGCAACATTGTGGTCGGTGAAATCAAACAAGCCGAACCGCACCCCAACGCCAATCGTTTGCAAGTTTGCAAGGTGGATGTGGGACAAGCCAGATTGCTCACCATTGTGTGCGGGGCACCCAATGCACGGGTGGGCATCCGAGTTCCTTGCGCGCTGGTAGGTGCAGAGCTACCCGCCAATGCAGGCGGTAGTCCTCTGCACATCAAAGCCACGCAGCTGCGCGGCGTGGACAGCGAAGGCATGCTGTGTTCGGCACGTGAATTGCACTTGTCCGAAGACCATGGGGGCTTGTATGAATTGGCCGCAGACGCACCTTTAGGCCAAGATATTCGCAGCTATTTGAATTTAGACGACACACTATTCAGCCTCAAGCTAACCCCTAATTTGGCCCATTGCCTGAGCATTTACGGCGTCGCACGCGAAGTGTCTGCCCTCACTGGAGCGCCCTTACAAACACCGGAATTTCCCAGCGTGCGGCCCAGCAATGCTGACTGCATTGCGGTTCACATCGCCGCCCCTGACTTGTGTGGCCGCTTTTCGGGGCGCGTCATTCGCAACCTGAATACCCAAGCGCAAACACCTGCCTGGATGGTCGAGCGGTTAAAGCGTTGTGGGCAGCGCAGCGTATCTGCCTTGGTGGACATCTCCAACTATGTCATGTTCGAATTGGGCCGCCCTTCCCACATTTTTGATTTAGACAAATTGCAAGGGGGGCTCACCGTGCGTTGGGCCCAAGCGGGGGAGCAGCTTAAATTACTCAACGGCAATGTCGTCACGCTGGATGGCACAGTAGGCGTTATTGCCGACGACAACCAAGTCGAGTCATTGGCAGGAATCATGGGGGGCGATGCGACCGCCGTTTCTGACGCCACCCAGCATGTCTATGTAGAGGCTGCTTTTTGGTGGCCCCAGGCCATTGCGGGGCGCTCTAGGCGGTTTAATTTTTCAACGGACGCGGGGCATCGGTTTGAGCGCGGCGTAGACCCTGAATTAACGACCGAACACATTGAACGCATCACGCAGCTGATTTTAGATATTTGCGGCACCGCGCAGACCACCTGCGGCCCCATAGATGACCAACGCGTCAACATGCCTGTACCTCAACCGGTGCAGCTGCGTGTGGCCAGAGCGGCCAAAATAATCGGCATGCCAATCAGCCAAGCGCAATGCTTGCACGCGTTAGAGCGCTTGGGACTGCCCACCTCACAGGCAGAAGGGGTGATTACCGTCACACCGCCAAGCTTTCGCTTTGATCTCCAGATAGAAGAGGATTTAATTGAGGAAGTGATTCGGGTATGGGGCTATGACAAGCTTCCCAATACGCCTCCCAGTGCACCGATTACGGCGAAAATTCGGCGCGAAAGCCAGCGTGGTCCCTTTGCATTGCGGCGCAGCATGGCGGCACTGGGTTACCAAGAAACCATCAATTTCAGCTTTGTTGAAGCGCGTTGGGAACATGATTTGGCAGGGAATGCCCACCCCATCGCGCTCCTCAACCCCATTGCCAGCCAGATGAGCGTTATGCGCTCATCCCTGATTGCGTCGCTGTTGCAAGTACTGAAATTTAATCAAGCACGCAAAGCCACGCGCGTGCGCCTATTTGAAATAGGCCGTGTATTTTTACGTGACAACAGCGTGGAAAACACCGACACCACCGTGGCCGGCATCAACCAGCCAATGCGTTTAGCCGGTTTAGCGAGTGGCAACGCCCAGCCTTTGCAATGGGGCCACAAAGAAACACCGGTAGATTTTTTTGATGCCAAGGGCGATTTGGAAAATTTACTGGCGCCTATGAAAGCCGAGTTTGTGCCCAGCCAGCATCCAAGCATGCATCCAGGGCGTTGTGCCGCAGTATGGCTGCAAGGCCAATGCATTGGTCATATTGGTGAACT
>JBIPME010000485.1:0-2515 GCA_044369275.1 Rhodoferax sp. | reverse complement strand
GTCTTCGCACCGGGCGCGGGCAAAGCCGTGCGCAAAGATGCCGCATTCCAGATATTTCTCGAACGCTTTGCGCACGTAGGGCTTGGGGCTGTGGTGGTCGCCCTGCCCGTCGAACTGCCCTGCGCTGGCCAGATCAAGCCAGGTCTCGTGGTGCTCGGCAACCGTTTGGTACAGCAGCGTGCGCTCGGGGTGGCGCGGGTTGTAGAGCTTGGGTTTGGATGTGGTCGGCATGAATTTTGTGCAAATACACAGTATTCTGCGGCGATTTTTTGGGCGCGCAAAGCACAAAGCCCGAACCGTTGCCAGTTCGGGCTTCGTGAGATTGGCCTGGAGACAGGCTTACTTCTTCGTCGGCGGCAAATCCGTACACGACCCATGCGCCACCTCCGCCGCCATGCCGATGCTTTCGCCCAGCGTGGGGTGGGGGTGGATGGTTTTGCCGATGTCCACGGCGTCTGCGCCCATCTCAATGGCCAGAGCGATCTCGCCGATCATGTCGCCCGCATGCGTGCCCACCATGCCGCCGCCCAAGATCTTGCCGTGACCATGCGCTTCGGGTGAATCGTCAAACAGCAGTTTGGTCACGCCTTCGTCGCGGCCGTTGGCAATAGCGCGGCCTGAAGCGGCCCAGGGGAACAGGCCTTTTTTGACCTTGATGCCTTGCGCTCGTGCCTGGTCTTCGGTGAGGCCCACCCAGGCCACTTCGGGGTCGGTGTAGGCCACGCTGGGGATGACGCGGGCGTTGAACGCCGCCGCAGCCAGCTCTTTGTTGCCTTGCAGTTCACCCGCGATGACTTCGGCCGCCACGTGGGCTTCGTGCACCGCCTTGTGCGCCAACATGGGCTGGCCCACGATGTCGCCGATTGCGAAGATGTGCGGCACGTTGGTGCGCATTTGGATGTCGACGTGGATGAAGCCGCGCTCAGAAACCGCCACGCCGGCTTTTTCAGCGGCGAGTTTTTTGCCGTTGGGCGTGCGGCCCACGGCTTGCAACACGAGGTCGTACACCTGCGGTGCGGGGGTCTTGCCGCCAGGTTCGGCGCTCTCGAAGGTGACTTCGATGCCTTCAGGCAAGGCGCGTGCGGAGACGGTCTTGGTTTTGAGCATGATGTTGTCAAAACGCTTGGCGTTCATCTTTTGCCAGATCTTGACCAAGTCGCGGTCTGCGCCTTGCATGAGGCCGTCCATCATTTCCACCACGTCCAGGCGTGCGCCCAGGGTGCTGTAGACGGTGCCCATTTCCAAGCCGATGATGCCGCCGCCCAAGATGAGCATGCGCTTGGGGACTTCTTTGAGTTCCAAAGCGCCAGTGCTGTCGACCACGCGTGGGTCGTTGGGCATGAAGGGCAAGCGCACGGCTTGCGAGCCTGCGGCGATGATGGCGCGCTTGAAGGCGATGACTTTTTTGCTGCCGGTTTGCGCTTGTGCGGTGCCGCTGGTCTCGCTCACTTCGAGGTGGTTGGCACCCACAAATTGACCCAAGCCGCGCACGGTGGTGACCTTGCGCATTTTGGCCATGGCAGCCAAGCCGCCCGTGAGTTTGCCAATGACTTTTTCTTTGTGGCCGCGCAGCTTGTCGATGTTGACCGCAGGTGCGCCAAAGTCCACACCGAGGTCTGCCATGTGGGCTACTTCGTCCATCACGGCGGCCACGTGCAACAGGGCTTTAGAGGGGATGCAGCCGACGTTGAGGCACACACCGCCCAAGGTGGCGTAGCGCTCGACGATGACGACGTTAAGCCCAAGGTCTGCTGCGCGGAATGCTGCCGAGTAGCCGCCGGGGCCACCGCCCAACACGAGCACATCGCACTCGATATCGGCTGTGCCCGTATAGCTTTCGCCGAAGGATGTGGCTAAGGACGCGGCTGTGGGAGCAGGCCTTGCTGCTGTGGCTGGGGCCGCAACGGGGGCTAGCGCGGCGGGAGCGGGAGCCGGGGCCACCGCAGCGCCCTCGCCTTCGAGCACCAGCACGACCGAGCCTTGCTTGATTTTGTCGCCCAGCTTGACGCGCAATTCTTTGACCACGCCAGCGTGCGATGAGGGGATTTCCATAGAGGCTTTGTCGGACTCGACGGTGATGAGCGATTGCTCGGCCTTGACGGTGTCGCCTACGTTGACCAGTAGCTCAATCACGGCGACTTCGTCAAAGTCGCCGATGTCGGGGACTTGAATATCAATCAGTGCCATTTCAAATCCTTAGAGTAGTACGCGACGGAAGTCGCTGAGGATTTGACCGAGGAACGCGTTAAAGCGTGCCGCTGAGGCGCCGTCGATGACGCGGTGGTCCCATGTCAGCGACAGGGGCAGCATCAGGCGCGGCTGGAAGGCCTTGCCGTCCCAGACGGGTTCCATGGTGCTTTTGCAGACACCGAGAATGGCCACTTCGGGGGCGTTGATGATGGGCGTGAAGTATTTGCCACCAATGCCGCCCAAGCTGGAGATGGTGAAGGTGGCGCCGGTCATTTCTGCGGGGCTGAGTTTGCCGTCGCGGGCTTTTTTGGCCAGCTCTGCCATT
>JBIPME010000484.1:0-2521 GCA_044369275.1 Rhodoferax sp. | reverse complement strand
TTGAATGCCAACAGCGCGATGCTGTAGACCCCCTGCGCACACTGCGCGATCTTTTCTCCATCCCCCCCGACACCATTTATTTAGACGGCAACTCGCTGGGCGTCATGCCCAGCGCCGCCCCCGCCAAAGCCGCTGCCGTGGTCGGCCAAGAGTGGGGCCAAGGGCTGATTCGCTCTTGGAACACCGCCGGTTGGTTCGAACTGCCCCAGCGCTTGGGCAATTTGATTGCACCGCTGATTGGCGCAGGCCCTGACGAGGTGGTGGTAACCGACTGCACCTCGGTCAATTTGTACAAAGTGCTCTCGGCAGCGCTCTCCATGGCCGAGGCCAGCAGCCCGCATCGGCGCACGGTGGTCAGCGAACGCAGCAACTTCCCCACCGACCTCTACATTGCCGAAGGCCTGTGCAAAGCGCGTGGCTTTACCTTGCAATTGGTAGCGCCTGACGGCATTGACGCCGCCTTGGACGACAACTTGGCGGTGCTCATGTTGACCCATGTGAACTACCGCACCGGTGCCATGCACGACATGCAAGCCTGCACCCAAGCGGCACACGCGGCCGGGGGCTTGGTGGTGTGGGACTTGGCCCACAGCGCCGGGGCCGTGCCTGTGGACCTGCGCGGCTGCGGTGCTGACTTTGCCGTCGGCTGCGGCTACAAGTACTTCAACGGTGGGCCCGGTGCACCGGCTTTTGTGTGGGTCCACCCCAGCCATGCCGAGCGCTTTTGGCAACCCTTGTCGGGCTGGTGGGGGCATGCGGCACCGTTTGCCTTTACCCCAGACTACCGCCCGGCTGCGGGCATTGGCCGCTACCTTTGCGGCACCCAGCCGATTGTCAGCCTGTCGCTCTTGGAGTGTGGTTTAGACGTGTTTCAAGCGGCCCAGGCTTACGGCGGCATGGCCGCGCTGCGCAGCAAGTCCTTGGCCTTAACCGACACCTTCATTGCCTTGGTGGAGCAACGCTGCGCGGGCTTTGGCTTGCGCTTGGTCACCCCACGCGCCCACGCGCAACGCGGCTCGCAAGTCTGTTTGGCGCTAGACCACGCCGCAGGCAGCGCAGCGGCCTATGGCGTGGTGCAGGCCTTGATCCAGCGCGGCGTTATTGGCGACTTTCGTGCTGGCGACGGCAAACACGGGCCTGATAAACAGCCGGACATTTTGCGTTTTGGCTTCACCCCCCTGTACCTTGGCTTTGAAGAGGTCTGGCAGGCCGTTGACCATTTGCACCACGTGTTGGCGCACGAAGAATGGAAAAACCCGGTCTTTGCGCAAACCCAAGCTGTCACCTGAATCGGACCCGCACATGAACCAAGCCGAAAACATTGTGGTCGAAGAAAAAGCCCAACTCGACTTTAGCCAGCGCATGGGGTATGCGGATTACCTGCAACTCGACACCATTCTCAGCGCGCAGCAGCCGCGCTCAACCGCGCACGATGAACTGCTGTTCATCGTGCAGCACCAAACCAGCGAATTGTGGATGAAGCTGATGCTGCACGAGTTGAGTGCGGCCATCCAACATATCGCCCATGACCGGCTCCCCAGCGCCTTCAAAATGCTGGCCAGGGTGAGCAAAATCATGGAGCAACTGGTGCACGCCTGGGACGTTTTGGCCACCATGACGCCTCCAGAGTACAGCGCCATGCGCCCCTCGCTGGGGCAAAGCAGCGGATTCCAGAGCTTCCAATACCGCTGCATTGAGTTTGCCTTGGGCAATAAAAATGCCGCCATGCTCCAACCCCACCAGCACCACCCCGAGCGCTTGGCGCAGGTGCAGGCCGCCTACCACGCCCCCTCTTTGTACGACGAGGCCTTGCGCCTGCTGGCGCGGCGTGGCTTGGCCATTCCCGCGGGCCATTTAGAGCGCGATTGGACCCAAGGCTACACCGCGCACCCCGAGGTGGAACAGGCCTGGCTGTGCGTTTACCGCGAACCCGAACAGTACTGGGATTTGTACCAACTGGGCGAGGAATTAACCGATCTGGAAGATGCCTTTAGATTGTGGCGATTCCGCCACGTGACCACGGTAGAACGGGTCATTGGTTTCAAACGCGGCACCGGCGGCACCGGTGGCGTTAGCTATTTGCGCAAGATGCTGGATTTGGTTTTGTTCCCAGAAATTTGGACATTGCGCACCGCCTTGTAAAGGTAGCGGCCTGGCGCGGCAATCCACAGCGGCTAGCAAAATAGCAAATAATACAAATCAGTCGCATCCAATAGCGCTTGATCATGCCGGAAATAGCGCTATAGCCTTTTGCATTCTCCCCTCGTCCATCCCAACGGCCTTTGCAATGCAGGCCGTGGTCTGCCCTGCCGGCTGCGGCCTGGCCCAAGCGCACGCACTGCGTTTGGGCCACCAACTTGCGTAAATTACAGGCAGCCACCAAAACCAGACAACCGTGCTTTGTTAAGGTTTGCAATAAAACGCCACACTTTATAACCCGCAAAAAGTGCAAAAAGACAAAAATTGAAAGCTAACGCATTGGCATGGGATGCCTATGGCATTCGATGCCGTTGAAATGCAC
>JBIPME010000481.1:0-2527 GCA_044369275.1 Rhodoferax sp. | reverse complement strand
CCCCTTTGCACAGCGCACAGCCCTTTTGGCGCAAATAACCACGCAAACCGCAACGCCGTGGCTAATCGCCGTCCCCCAATTGCGCCTGCCTGACACCGCTGCGCTCAACACCCACTTGCAAAACACGCTAGCCCAAGGCGGCGAAGGACTCATGCTCCACCGTGCCCAAGCCACGTGGCAAACTGGGCGCAGTGACGGCCTGCGCAAACTCAAGCCCAGCCCCGACGAAGAAGGCAAGGTACTGGCCTACATTGCAGGCAAAGGCCAACTCCAAGGCCGCATGGGCGCCCTGCTCCTAGAAGCCCCAGACGGCCAGCACTTTGCGCTGGGCACCGGCTTTAGCCAAGCCCAACGTGACAATCCCCCACCGCTGGGCAGCCTGGTCACCTACCGCTTTCGCGACCGCACCGCCAAAGGCCTACCCCGGTTCGCAAGCTTTGTCCGCGTACATGAAACATTTTGAACATCGCCATCACGCACCGCCAACCCACGAAGCCACCCGCCCTCTACCGCAAAACAGACCCGCCAAAAAAATACAAAAGCCACTCCAATATCGGCTACAATTGCCCTTCTTTCGGTGGCTGTAGCTCAGTTGGTAGAGTCCAGGATTGTGATTCCTGTTGTCGTGGGTTCGAGCCCCATCAGCCACCCCATAAAAATCAAGCAAAAAGCCCGGTCCTCCGGGCTTTTTGCTTTCTGGCGTTCTGACTTTTGGTTCATGGAGCCACCATGTAGCCGCTTGCACAGCAAGTTTTGAAAAACGTTCAAGCGTAAATCCTCGCTTTGCCTATGCACATTTTGCGGCGTTGGGCTTGGTTGCTTCACCTCCTCTTGCACCTTTCCCGCATCGGGATTCGCACAACATCTGCCTTTCAACGCGTGCGAGGGAAATCTGCACACCGCTTACATTTCGGCACATTTTTTGCTTCAATCGATTACAAACAACGCATGCGCTTGAATGCGCACCAAACCGGTTCAATTTTCGGAGGATAGATTTATGGATGCACACAAACAGGGCGCTGATGCTTTGTTCATTTTGCTGGGGGCCATCATGGTGCTGGCCATGCATGCGGGGTTTGCTTTTTTAGAGTTGGGCACGGTGCGTAAAAAGAACCAGGTCAATGCGCTGGTCAAAATTTTGGTGGACTTTTGTGTCTCCACCATGGCTTATTTTGTGGTTGGCTACAGCGTGGCTTACGGCACCCACTTTATGCTAGGGGCGCAGTCGCTTGCAGCGCAAAACGGTTATGCGTTGGTAAAGTTCTTTTTTCTGCTGACTTTTGCAGCGGCCATTCCGGCGATTATTTCGGGTGGCATCGCTGAGCGCGCCAAGTTTTGGCCCCAGCTGATTGCGACTGCGGTGATTGTGGGTTTTGTGTACCCGTTTTTCGAGGGCATCGCTTGGAACGAGCACTTTGGCATCCAAGCTTGGCTCAAGGCAACCACGGGCGATATTTTTCACGATTTCGCCGGCTCCGTGGTGGTGCATGCCGTGGGCGGTTGGTTGGCTCTGCCTGCGGTCTTGTTGCTAGGGGCACGCAGCAACCGCTACCGCAAAGATGGTGCCATCTCGGCGCATCCACCATCGAGCATTCCGTTTCTCGCTTTAGGCGCTTGGATTTTGATTGTGGGCTGGTTTGGTTTTAACGTGATGAGTGCGCAAACCTTGGACAAAATTTCTGGCTTGGTGGCCGTCAATTCCTTAATGGCCATGGTGGGCGGCACTTTGGTGGCGTTGCTGATGGGCAAGAACGATCCGGGGTTTCTGTACAACGGCCCCTTGGCAGGTTTGGTTGCAGTGTGTGCGGGCTCGGATTTGATGCACCCCATGGGCGCATTGGTAGTCGGTGCAGTTGCGGGTGGAATTTTTGTGGTGTTTTTTACCCGCACCCAAAACAAATGGCGCATTGATGACGTGCTGGGCGTATGGCCGCTGCATGGCCTGTGCGGCACTTGGGGCGGGATTGCGGCAGGCATTTTCGGCAGTACCCACTTAGGCGGCTTGGGTGGCGTGAACCTGTTAGCCCAGTTGGCAGGCACGGCCATGGGGGTGCTGTGGGCGCTGGGCACGGGCTTTGTGGTGTACGGTGTTTTGAAAAAAACGCTGGGCTTGCGCATGAGCCAAGAAGAAGAGTTTGATGGCGCAGACCTGTCGATTCACAAAATCAATGCATCGCCTGACCGGGAATCGAGCTGGTAGTGTAGATAGCCGATGTGGCATTGCGGCGAATAGTGGTGGACGCAGAGTGCAGCCGCAATACCGAGCAACCCATTGATTCGCTGATCGCTTTGGCCTTGCACATTCAGCGCGACGCTGCCAGCGCCCAAGCGCACCCTGGGGGCACTAAGCGAATACAAGCTTGCGAAGCTGCATGCCCTGGATTATCGGGATAATGCAAGCTTGCGCTGGGCGCATGCGTTTTTTGCCCCAGCTTTACCCACTTGGTCACGCTACCCAAAATACAAGGGAGTCTGTATGCCTTACAAAACTGAAAAAACCACCGAAGAATGGCGCGCTTTGCTCCAA
>JBIPME010000482.1:0-2527 GCA_044369275.1 Rhodoferax sp. | reverse complement strand
TTAAAGTGGGTGGCTATTTGCACTGCGCCACCGACTGGCAACCGTATGCGGAGCAAATTTTAGAAGTACTCAGCGCTGAGCCCTTGCTCCACAACCGCGCCCTCCAAAGCCACCCTGCAATGGCGGGCTACGCCCCCAAACCAGCCTACCGACCTCTCACCAAATTTGAAAACCGTGGCATCAAACTCGGCCATGGCGTCTGGGATACCGTGTTTGAACGCCGCTAACACTAGAAACACAGGCAACGCCAATAAGGCAGCAAAGACAAGCAAGGCCATCTATGCCACTGCCGCCAGTGCGCCTTGCCCAAGCATTCCAAACATTCCAAGCATTGCCCTGCGCGACGGCGTAGGCGCAAGCAGCGTAGTCTCGCCCGCAGGCCCTTGGCAAACGGTGCTGGAATTTCTTTGCCAGCGCTTTAGCGCCGTCTTAGCCAGCGAATGGGAGCGCCGCCTCGACAATGCAGAAGTGCTTAACGCCCAAGGCCTGCCGCTGAACAGGCACAGCCCCTTTGCGCCGCATGTGCGGCTGTACTACTACCGAACGGTGGCACACGAACCCCAGATTGATGCACAAGAAATCGTCTTGTACCAAGACGCGCACATCGTCGTCGTCGACAAACCCCATTTTTTACCGGTTGTTCCTTCCGGTAAATATGTGCAAGAAACCGTGTTGGTGCGGCTCAAAAAAAAACTGGACTTGCCCCACCTCACACCCATCCACCGCATTGACCGAGACACCGCCGGGCTCGTGCTCTTCTCGTGCAACCCCGAGAGCCGCAACGCCTACCACGCATTGTTCAGGGAACGCAAAATCAGCAAAATCTACCATGCCGTTGCACCTTGGAATGCCAACCTCGCATGGCCTATTGAACGCAGCAGCCGAATCACAGCAGCAAAGCACTTTATGCAACAAACAGAAAGTGCAGGTAGCCCCAATGCCATTAGCACCATCCGCCCTTTAAGCGTTAATGCACCGCTTGCGCTCTACGAATTGCGCCCCACCACAGGACAAAGGCACCAACTACGCGTGCACATGGCAGCCTTGGGGTTGCCCATCTGCAACGATGGCATTTACCCCCACCTCACCCCCGAAGCCGCCCCCAACTACGACAAGCCGCTCCAGCTGTTAGCACAGTCCCTTTCTTTCCAAGACCCTATTAGCGGCAAGCACCAGCAATTTAAAACCACGAGAAGCTTGCGCAACGCAGTATGAATCTGAAAATACCATTCAACTATACTTAACTCTGTAAGCATGCTTTTCAGCAATTTCAACAATTTCAACAAAAACAACTTCCTATGTACATCGCACTGCTTGAAGACGAACCTCAAATAGCGCAATTTGTAACCCAATTGCTCGAAAGTGCCGGGCATACTGTGCGAATTTTCACCAATGGAAGCGACATTATTAATGCACTTGCACGCGACACGGTCGATCTGTTTGTACTAGATTGGTGGGTTCCTGAAAAAAGTGGCATTCACGTACTCAAGCACATTCGTGAAAACTTATCCCTCACCACGCCCGTTGTTTTTCTAACCAGCCGAACAGAAGAAAAAGACATCGTTACCGCCCTCAATGCAGGTGCGGATGACTACTGCACCAAACCCATCCACGCCCAAGTTTTGCTGGCACGCATCACCGCACTGCTGCGGCGCACCTACCCAGAGCAGACATCCCAAAGTGGGTTGGACACGCTGGGCTATAAATTCGATGCCAGCTCCCAAAAAGTCACCTTTGAAGACACGACCGTCGAACTCACCGACAAAGAATTTTTAATAGCAACGTATTTTTTTAAAAATGCCGAGTGCGCCATCTCAAGAAACCGCCTCATGCTAGAACTATGGGGGGAGGAAAATAAAAGCAATTCACGCACCTTGGATGTGCATGTCTCCGCAGTCCGTAGAAAGTTAAATTTATCCGCCAACGCCAGCGTGGCACGGCTGCGCCCCGTCTATGGATTTGGCTACCGATTGGTCAGCGTCTCCAGCGAAAAAGACAGTGACTGAGCCCCTGACCCAGCACCTCATTGCAATGGGCCTAGGCCTAGGTTTGGGCTTGCTAATAGGTTTGGGGTGGCATGGCTACCGCCAACGCAACCGGGGTACTGCCCTCGGGCTTGCCTCGACCCTGCTAGAGCAATTACCCGATGCAGCCGCCCTGTATGACAGCCAAGGGCACATACAGGCCTGCAACCAAAAAATGCGCGCGCTGCTCATGCGCCAAAATATTGCACCCCAAGCAGCTTTGGGAACGCTTTTAGCGCAACTCGGCATCTCTGAAAAAACACAGCCCCCCTTCACCTTGCCGCCTGGCACCCAAGTGACTTTGCAAGGCTACACAGGCTGCGTGCACTTGACCCCATTCACCGAGCCCACGCACAACACCGCGCACCAGCTGCTGCACATCAGCGATGCGACCGAGCTGCATGCGTTGCAAACCCAGCGCGACAAAACCTTGCGCTTTCTGGGACACGATTTGCGCAGCCCCAGTGCCTCCATCATTTCACTGTTGCGCAGCCATGCGCTCA
>JBIPME010000174.1:0-4815 GCA_044369275.1 Rhodoferax sp. | reverse complement strand
CAAAGATGCTGCCCAACTGGCAGGCCTCAAAGTATTGCGCTTAATCAATGAGCCCACGGCTGCGGCCATTGCCTACGGTTTGGACAACGCGGCCCAAGGCGTCTACGCGGTGTACGACTTGGGCGGTGGCACCTTCGATATTTCCATCTTGCGCCTCTCAGCAGGCGTGTTCGAAGTGCTGTCCACGGGGGGCGATGCGGCCTTGGGCGGTGACGATTACGACCGCGCCTTGGCCGACTACATCGCGCAAACGGCGGGGCTTGGTGCGTTAGAGGCGCAAGACTGGGCGCAACTCATGGCGCAGGCGCGGCGCTGCAAAGAGCAACTCTCATCGCAATCCCGTGTCTCGGTTGCGTTCGCCTTGTCAAACGCCCACGTCGCCTTGCACATAGAGCGTGCGCAGTTCGAAGCCTTGGTCGCGCCACTGACCCAACGCACCATACAGGCGGTGCGCAAAGCCTTGCGTGATGCGCAGCTGGCCAAAGAAGACATCCAAGGCATCGTCATGGTGGGCGGCTCCACGCGCATGCCGCAGGTGTGCCAAGCGGTGGCAGATTTTTTTGGCAAAACCCCGCTCAACAATGTCAACCCCGATGAAGTGGTTGCCTTGGGTGCGGCCATTCAGGCCAATCAACTCGCGGGCAACAACCCCGCTGGGGAGCTTTTGCTGCTCGATGTGATTGCCCTGTCCTTGGGCGTGGAAACCATGGGGGGCTTGGTCGAACGCATCGTGCCCCGCAACCAAAGCATCCCCACCGCCATGGCACAAGATTTCACAACCTTCCAAGACGGACAAACTGCGCTGGCCCTGCACGTGGTGCAAGGCGAGCGCGATTTGGTGGCCGATTGCCGCAGCCTGGCCCGTTTTGAGCTGCGTGGCATCCCGCCCATGGTGGCTGGGGCCGCCCGCATTCGGGTCACCTTCACGGTAGATGCCGATGGGCTTTTGCATGTTTCGGCACAAGAGCAAATCAGCGGCGTGCAAGCCCATATCGATGTCAAACCGTCCTACGGTTTAAGTGACGAACAGATCGCAAAAATGCTGCAAGACAGCTTTAACACCGCTGAAATAGACATGCGCGCGCGCGCTATTGCCGAGGCCAAACTCGACGCGCAGCGGCTCCTGCTTGCCACCCAAACCGCGCTAAGTGCCGATGCCGATTTGCTCAGCCCGTCAGCCCAGCAGTCGATTGCCCAGGCCATGGACGCACTGCGCGCATCCCAGACCAGTGACGACCCGGCGCACGTTGAGCAAGCCACCAAAACCCTGTCCCAAGCCACCGAAGCATTTGCAGCCGCACGCATGAACCGTGGCATTGCCCAAGCGCTGGCCGGCAAAAATATTGCAACCCTTTAACCCCCTGATGGAGGCGCTATGCCCATAATTAAAATTTTGGCACACCCAGAATACTGCCCCAACGGGCAAGAGCTTCAGGTCGCTACGGGCACCTCGGTATGCGAGGCACTGCTAGAGAACGGCATAGCGATTGAGCATGCCTGCGACATGAGTTGCGCATGCACCACGTGCCACGTTGTGGTGCGCGTGGGTTTTGAATCTTTAAACCCGCTCGATGAAACGGAAGAAGACTTGTTAGACCGTGCTTGGGGCCTAGAGCCAAACTCACGCCTGAGCTGCCAAGCCATTTTGGGGCAAAAAGACTTGGTCGTTGAAATTCCAAAATACTCCATTAACCACGCCAAAGAAAACCACTAAGAGCCACGCCATGCGCCAAATATTTTTGGATACCGAAACGACCGGACTCTCCCACGAACAGGGTGACCGTGTGATTGAAATCGGTTGTGTGGAACTCATCAACCGCAAACTCACCGGCAACAACCTGCACTTCTACATCAATGCAGGCCGTGACAGCCATGAAGAGGCGCTGCGCGTGCATGGCATTACCAGCGAATTCTTGCGCGACAAGCCCCCCTTCCAAGCCATCGTCGACGCGTTGTTAGCGTACGTGCAAGACGCACAAATCGTGATCCATAACGCGGCTTTTGATGTGGGCTTTTTAAACGCGGAGCTACGCTTGGTCGGGCGTCCGGCCTTCAAAGAGCATGTGCACTCTGTGGTGGACACGCTGGTGATGGCCAAAGAAATGTTTCCCGGTAAGCGCAACAGCCTCGACGCCCTGTGCGACCGCCTAGAGGTAGACAACTCAGGCCGTAAACTGCACGGCGCTTTATTGGATGCTGAACTGCTGGCAGACGTTTACATCAACATGACCCGTGGCCAAGACGCCTTGCTCATGGACAGCAGCAGCCCTGAAGTGCCTGGCATGCCCGTCGTCGCGGTGGACTTCAGCCAATTGGTTTTGCCCGTTTTGTACGCCAACGAACAAGAGCTGCTCGCCCATTCGCAGACCGTTGCAGAAGTCGACAAGGCAAGCGGTGGCCGGGCGTTGTATAATCGACAGCTGTCCTGAAAAAGAATTCGGGCGATTAGCTCAGGGGTAGAGCACTGCATTCACACTGCAGGGGTCGCAAGTTCGAAACTTGCATCGCCCACCAAGTTATTTGGTGAAAAAAAGCCTAGCAAACACTTTGTTTGCTAGGCTTTTTTGTTGCCTGTTCAAGTAGGGGAGGGGGCGCATTGGCGCAATCGGCTGTTATTTTGGAATGGTTTGACAGGGGTGGCCTGCGTCTTTAAACTGTGTTTTTATACAGTAATTTAGTCTAATCTGGGCACGCTGGGTTTTCGCCTTGGCCTAGATGAAGCGCACCACCTTGATGCTCCGCTCCCTCCTTGTTGATTTCAATAGCTATTTTGCCTCGGTAGAGCAGCAACTCAACCCCTCTTTGCGCGGGCGGCCTGTGGGCGTGGTGCCGGTGATGGCTGAGACCTCGTGTTGCATTGCAGCCAGCTACGAGGCCAAGGCGTTTGGTGTCAAAACGAGCACGGGCGTGGCGCAAGCGCGGCATTTGTGCCCCGCGATTATTTTTGTTTTGGCCGACCATGTGAAGTATGTCGAGATGCACCACCGTGCTATCGCGGTGGTCGACGCTCTGGCACCGGTGCGCCAAGTGCTGTCCATTGACGAAATGGAGTGCGAGTTGACGGGACGTTGGCAAGCGCGTGCGCAGGCCGTAGATTTGGCGCAGCAAATTAAAGCGGCTTTGCTGTGCAGTTTAGGTGCGTGCATGCGCGCCTCGGTGGGCATTGCGCCTAATACGCTGTTGGCGAAGCTGGCCTCGAACATGCAAAAGCCCGATGGCCTGACGGTGCTAGAGGCGCACGAGATCCCGCAGCGCTTGCTGGGCCTCAAACCATCGGCGATTAACGGCATTGGTCCGCGCATGGTGTTGCGCTTGCAGCATTGCGGCATTCATACGATGGAGCAGCTTTATGCCGCGCCATCGGCGCTGTTGCGCACTGTGTGGGGCGGAGTGGCTGGGGCCCAGATGCATGCGCAGCTGCGCGGTCAGTGGAGCGCACCGCGTGAGACGGTGGCGCGTTCCTTGGGGCATTCGCATGTGTTGCCGCCAGCCTTGCGCAATTCGGTGGGCGCGTTGGCGGTGTTGCACCGCCTGATGCAAAAAGCAGCCATGCGCTTACGCAAACAAGGGGTGTACGCCAGTAGCTTGCGTGTGCAAGTGTGCAGCCGTGCCGGTGGCGATGAGCGCTTTGCCCAAGTGGGGGAAACCCAAGACACGGTGTTTTTGCTGCACACTTTGGAGCAGTTGTGGCACAGCGGTTTGCACCTGTTGCCGCAGCCGGTGACCGTGGGTTTGCAGTTGCAGGGTTTGGTGGCGGCAGCGCAGCATACGGCGGACTTGTTTGAGGCAACCCAAGGCCAGCCGTCTACCGAAGTTTTGCCACGCAATCGCGTCCAACTTTTAAGCACGATCGATACGCTCAATCGCAAGCATGGCAAGAACACCGTGTTTTTTGCCAGTGCGTACGCTGGTTTAGAGCACGCGCCTATGCGCATTGCGTTCAATCGCGTTCCCGATTTGGCATCGGAGCAGTGATGGGGATGCTCATGAGGGCGGGTAATGGGTGGGTAATGGGCGGGTAATGGGGGCCGCTCTGGAAGTCGTGCTGGGTCTTGGGCGTTGCGAGCCTAGTGTGTGTTCAAAGGCGGGTGTCGGTGCAGTTTTGCGTGGGTGTCATGAAAGCAACGCTCTGGGGGGATTTTAGGTAGGTGTGTTTTTTAGAATTGGTGAAAAAAATCAACGACTTGCGTTTAAAATTCATCCAAAAACACAAACCACACAAGCCCCCGTGTACGGGCGACTATCGAAATAGCTTTTGCTTCGTGAAACAATAGGCCCATGCGCGTTGATCAGATAAACGATTATTCTCATACCGAAATTTTTCCCGTCGACGATAGTCCGGGTTACCAGCCAAGCCAGTTGGTTCTGGTTGGGGCAGGCCATGCGCATGTGCAGTTGCTGGCGCACTGGGCCAAGCAACCGATTCTCAATGTCCGCATTACCTTGGTAGCCCCGCATCCGCAGCAAATTTACGCGGGCATGGTGTCGGCCGTTATTGCGGGGCACTCTGTGCTTGAGCAGAGCATGATTGCCTTGGAGCCTTTGGTGCGCAACAGCGGTGTGCGTTGGTTGACCCGCAGTTTGCGGTCTTTGGATGCGCAAAACCAGCAGCTGCACCTCGACGATGGCAGTGTGTTGGACTACGACTGGTTGTCCGTGAACACCGGTGCGGTGCAAAGCCGTTCGCTCTTAGAGAAAACCTTGCCGGGCGTGCGCGAGCATGGTTTGTTTGTGCGCCCTGTGGAAAATTTTATGTCGCTGTGGTCCAAAGTGGTGGAGATGGGGCGCCAACGTGCCTTGCGCATTGCCGTCATT
>JBIPME010000310.1:0-3440 GCA_044369275.1 Rhodoferax sp. | reverse complement strand
CGGCGGGCATAGAGCTGGCCATGGCAACCCGGCACCGTTTGCCCAATGCGGCCATTACCTTGCTCAGTGCGCAGGCATTCCCGGGTGCACAGTATTCAGCCAAAGCACAGCAAATGCTTTTAAAAGCCATTAGGCAGCGCCGTATTACGGTGATTCAGGAAGCGGCGGTGCGCATTACGGACCAAGAGGTGGTGCTGGCCTCGGGCGCGCGCTTGGCGTGCGATGTGCCCTTAATTGCCATTGGCTCCCATCCAGCCTCTTGGCTTGCCACGAGCACGCTGGCCTTGGATGAAGCCGGCTTTATTGCGGTGGACGGTTTTCAGCGCTCCACCAGCCACGCCAACATTTTCGCGGTGGGCGATGCCAGCAGCCGCCAAGACCGCTTTTTGCCCCGCAATGCCACCCATGCGATGCGGGTGGGGCCGAATTTGGCCTACAACCTGGCCGCAGCCGTGCAGTCGCGTCCTATGCGGCAACACCAGCCGTCTGCGCAGGCTTGGCAATTGATTTTTTGCGGCGATGGTGATGCCATTGCCGTTGGGCGCTGGTTCTGTTTCCAGGGGCGCTGGGTGGGGTGGTTAAAGCAGTGGCTGGACCGCCAATGGGTAGGCCGGTTCCGCGTCCTGGCTCGGGCAAAGGCGCGTGCGTCAGTACCACTGTCCGCATCGTCCGCTGTGGGCTCTACCGCCACTCCCGCCGCCCAGTAGTCTGCGTTAGCCCCGTTAGCCCCCGTCGGCTCTATGCCTTGGCGCAAGTTGCTGCGGTGCAGTCGGCGGCCGCCCATTCCATGGCTTGGATGACGCTCTCTAGGGCCGGGTGGGGCGCGCTGATTTCCGGCAGCAAAAGACTCACTTGGAAGGGGATTTCTACACTCAAAGGCCGCACCCATAAAGACGCGCCTTGCGGGGCCGCGCTGTTGGACGGTACGTTGGAAGATGCATTGGAAGAGCCGTTGAATGCTGCGTTGGGCAGGGTGTTGAATGGTCCGCTGAGTGCTTGCGCCGTGAGGGGGTTCACAATGGCCACCCCCAAGCCCTGAAGGACCATGGCGCAGATGGCCACTGCGCTGGCTGTTTCTAGCACCAAGAGGCGTTCGACACCAGCCTGCGCAAACATGGCGTCAATCGCGCTGCGGTAGCGGTCATCGGGTGCAAGGCTAATAAAGCGCTCGCCTGCAAAGTCCTGCGGCGTAAGCACGGCTTGGTGGCCCAATCGGTGTCCGGCGGGCAGTACCGCAACCTCGTTGACCAAGAGCAGACGCTGCAAACGAACCCCCACAGGGGCTTTGTCTACCTCGCTAAGCCCCGCATCAAAGCGCTGCTCACTCATGGCCTGCTCCAGCCAAGGGGACTCCAAGGGCGTCACGCACACGGGCAGATTGGGCGCAAGCCGTTGCAGATGGTGTACAACCCGGGGCGCCAAAGAGTGTGCCAAGGCAGGCAAACAGGCTAAGCGCAGGCGTTCGGTGGTTTGCAGACGCAGCATTTGCGCGTGCGCCGCAATCTGCGCAATGCCAATAAAAGACCGCTCCACCTCTTGCAGCAACGCCATCGCCCGCACCGTGGGGCGCAAACGGCCACGCACCCGGTCAAACAAGCTAAACCCCAGCAGTTGCTCCAGTCTGGCCAGCTCCCGGCTTAGCGTGGGCTGGCTAGACCCGCTGGCCTCGGCTGCGCGGCTTACGCTGCCATGCAGCATGGTGGCCCTAAACAGGCTGAGCTGCCGGTGGGTGAGCGCAGGCGGCGGTGGCATGGCGGGGGTGGGGGGCAGGGGGCGCATAGCAGTGAAGGTGGAAGTGAGGGGGGGAGTGGACGTGAGGGGTGGTTGGGTTGATATAGGTGCAAAATTTCATATCCATTTTGCATGATAGCTTCAATCAAATGGCATTGATTGAATAGCAAAGCCTAGGCATGATCGGGCCATGAACCCTTTTACACCCCCCACCTTGCTTGCCTTGGCGCAGCAATACGGCACCCCCTTGTGGGTGTACGACGCAGCCACCATCACCGAGCGCATTGCGGCGCTGCGTGCTTTTGACGTGGTGCGCTTTGCCCAAAAAGCCAATTCCAACACCCACATTTTGCGGTTGATGCGCAGCCTGGGCGTGGCCGTTGATGCGGTGTCTTTGGGTGAAATTGAGCGGGCTTTGCACGCCGGTTACCAACCCGGTTTGCACGATGGGCACGCGGAAATTGTGTTTACCGCAGATTTGCTAGACCAGCCTACCTTGGCGCGTGTGGTGGAGCTGGGCATCGTGGTCAATTGCGGCTCCATAGATATGCTGGACCAACTGGGGGCGGCCCATCCAGGCCACCCCGTGTGGTTGCGCATCAACCCCGGCTTTGGCCACGGGCACAGCAACAAAACCAACACCGGCGGTGCGCACAGCAAGCACGGCATCTGGCACGGCGATTTGGCCCAAGCCTGCGCCCGCGTGCGCGCCAATGGCTTGGCCTTGCAAGGCTTGCACATGCACATTGGTTCTGGCGTGGATTACCAACATCTGCAAGCCGTTTGCGGGGCTATGCTGACTTTGGTTCAACAGGTCAAGGCCGAAGGCTTGGACTTGCACGCTATCTCCGCCGGGGGCGGTTTGTCTACGCCTTACCAAGACAACGACCCCACGGTGGACACGGCCCATTATTTCGCCCTTTGGGATGCCACACGCCAACAAGTTGCCGCTTTGCTGGGTCACCCCGTGACGCTGGAGTTG
The DNA here is from genome assembly GCA_044369275.1 of Rhodoferax sp. Classification (GTDB taxonomy): domain Bacteria; phylum Pseudomonadota; class Gammaproteobacteria; order Burkholderiales; family Burkholderiaceae_C; genus Allorhodoferax. The sequence goes on along the minus strand of JBIPME010000310.1, from coordinate 727 downwards.
GAGCCCGGTCGCTATTTGGTTGCGGAGTCGGGCGTGTTGCTGAGCGAGGTGCGTGCCACTAAAAACATGGGCGAAAACCACTTTGTTTTGGTGGATGCGGGTTTTAGCGATTTGATGCGCCCCGCCATGTACGGCAGTTACCATGGCATGGAAATTTTGCCGGCCTCAGGTGCTGCCACGCAGGCCGCGTTGCCCCAGCATGCCAACACCGTGAACACCGTGAACACCGTGAACACCGTGGTTGCAGGGCCTTTGTGCGAGTCGGGTGACGTTTTCACCCAAGGCGAAGGCGGGGTGCTCTTGCAGCGTGCACTGCCGCAGGCCCAGGTGGGTGACTACCTGGTCGTGCACGACACCGGTGCGTACGGCGCCTCTATGTCCTCGAACTACAACACCCGCCCCCTCATTGCCGAAGTGCTGGTAGAAGCGGGCCAAGCCCGATTGATTCGGCGCAAGCAAACCGTGGCTGAATTGCTGAGTTTGGAGAATATGGAGAATTTTTGAAATTTTTCCGAAAATTTTTTCGAAAGCTTCTGAAGGTTTTTTGATATTTTTTTGCTGGGGGTAAACGCTTTTTAAGGAGCGTTTTGCGCCGAATTCAACGGGTTTTCTCCAGCAATAGCGTGCGATACTGCGCTCGGTACGCTCACATGGGTAAGCGGTAATTTTTTGAGGTGGATGATGAAACGCATTGAAGGTTTTTTAGAAAGACTGATTTTTGGCAGCC